>JBEKKY010000111.1:0-9923 GCA_050010475.1 Acidobacteriota bacterium
CGGCATCGACTACGTCGTTCCCGACATGCTCGAAGCCAAATTCCTCCGCAGCCCGTATGCGAACGCTCGCATTAAGTCAGTAGACACTAAAAAAGCCCGGGCAATCCCCGGAGTCGTCGACATCGTCACCTGGGAAGACGAGGACATCAAGAACCTGGGCGGCGGCGGCATGGGTGGAGGAGCCCGCCAGGGTTTTCTGAGCAACCTCGCCGACCAGGAAGGGGCTGAAGTCGGAGTCATCGTCATTGCCGAAAACGCAGACATCTGCGAGGAAGCACTGCGCGCGCTCAACGTGGAATGGGAAGAGCTGCCCGTTGTTGTAGATCTGCGTAAAGGAAGGGAGCCGGACGCGCCGGTCATCCGACCGACTCCCCCGGCAAGCAAGGCCGGAGGCCCCGGCGGCGGCATGGGCGGAGGAAGAGGCGGCAGTAACAATCCCCCCAAAAAAGGAAATGTCTCCTATTCAAACATGAATGATGGCGATATCGAAAAAGGGTTCAAGGAAGCCGATCATATTATCGAATATGACGTGAACACCGCTGCTTTTTCCGGTCATATCCCCAATCCTTTGGGTACTGTTGCCTGGTGGTTTGACAATCCCCTCCACGGGGAAGGAAAGGACCTGCAAATTGAAGGCGTCCCCTGGGGACACGACCAGGTGGCAGGCATGAACCGCGTGTCTGCTGATAAGGTCTTCCAGGAGTGTATGTTCGTGGGCGGCAGATACTGCGACTGGGGCATCCGCAAATCCCAGCAGATCACTCCGATGCTCGCCAGAAGAACCGGAAGGCCGGTTCGATGCGTCAACAACCGCTCCGAGATGTACGACTTCAACCTGAACCAGCGCTACGTGCATCTGAAGGTCGGCTTCAAAAGCAACGGCCTGATTACGGCCATAGACGACTTTTCCATTGCGGACGGCGGGGTCCAGGGAAGCTCCAATTTCGGAAATACTATGGACCAGACTTACGGCCCTTATTTCACCACCCGGTGCCAGAACGTCAAACAGAGTATGGAGGTTGTGGACAGCAACCGCGGAAAGATGTATGTCAGCGGCCAGCATAATCCAATGAGCTGGGATTCCCTGATGGTGGGGATTTATCTGATTGCGGAAAAGCTGGGGAAAGACCCGATCGAGATTGCCACGTTGAATCTCCACGGGCCGGAATCCCAAACCGACCCCAATCCCGTGCCCAGCTATGAAGCCTGTGTCGCGGCTGTAAAAAAGATGATGAACTGGAACTGGCATCAGACTGGCGCCAAAAAGCTGCCCGACGGTCGTTTGCACGGAGCAAGCTTCCGCTACAACCAGTGCCCGCGCCATTCCGTTTCGGGATACAACCCCAAACTTGAGCTTCGAAACGGCGTCGTGCATCTGGCATCCAAGGGCCCCATCATCGGCCACTATGGCCTGGAAGCAAACGCAATGACCGTGGCCGAAGAACTGGGCCTCGAGTACAAGGATATCAGCATTGATCTTAATCACCATGAAATCTACAGGCCTTATGGCGGTGGCAGCGACGGATCGACCGCCTCTTCCTGGGCTATGAAAGAGTGCGCGAATATCCTGAAAAGGCGCATCCTGGAAACCGCGATCGAGGAAGCAAATAACCCTCCCGCGGCTGGCGGATTCGGCATGATGGGCGGGCCCGGTGCAAAACAGCAGGCTCCCAATCCCTTTAAGGGCATGAAGCCGGAAGACCTGGACATGCAGGGCGGCAAAGTGATTGTCAAAGCCGACCCCAGCAAGAGTCTTCCGCTTGCTCAGGCTGTTCGGGCCAATCTGTTCGCGACATATTCCGGCAGACCTCCGGCATCCGCCTGGACTCAACGGGGCAAAGCGTTGGATGCCATGGACGTGGCTACGTGCGAGGTTGCCGTAGACACGGAAACCGGGGAAGTGGAAATCCTCAGGTTCGGAGTCGTTGCAGATCCCGGCAAGATTATGAGACAGACGTCGCTGGAGGGCCAGATTCACCAGGTGATGGATTTCACTGCCGGCTGCCAGCTTCAGGAAGAATTTATCTTCGACCAGAAGACCGGAGTGAGACTCAGCACGAACATGTTTGAGTACAAAAAAGTCAGCATGCTGGACATGCCTCGAGTGGATCTGGAGCTTCTGGAAACGCGTGCCAGCAACGCCTGCTACGGCGGCAGCGGCATCAGCCATTCCCTGGCGAACACGCATCTCGTCATAATGGCCATCCACAACGCGATCGGCAAATGGGTCGAATCGCCGGCAACGCCGGACAAGGTTCTCAAAGCGTTAGGCAAGGCATAACAGACCGTTTATCGCTCGTGCAACAGCTCTCTGGATCGCCTGTAGCGCCGGATCAGGGCGTTGGTTGAGCTGTCGTGCTTGAGTTGGCACTCGGCCCCGGTCTCGAGTTCGGGGATGATACGCGCGGCAAGCGCCTTCCCCAGTTCGACTCCCCACTGGTCAAATGAGTCAATGCCCCAAAGGGCGCCTTGAGTGAAGACGCTGTGTTCGTACAGTGCGACGAGCTTCCCCAGCGCCGCAGGAGTCAACCGTTCCAGGAGGATCGTGCTGGATGGACGGTTGCCTTCGAAGGTTCGGTGCGGCGCCAGCCACGCCGGTGTGCCCTCGGCCCGGACCTCCTGCGGAGTTTTGCCAAAGGCCAGCGCCTCTGTCTGGGCAAACACGTTGGCCATTAGCAAGTCATGGTGGCGGCCGATAGGGTTAAGCGGCTGAACAAACCCGATGAAGTCGCAAGGAATGAGCTTGGTCCCCTGATGGATCATTTGGTAGAAGGAATGCTGGCCATTGGCGCCCGGCTCCCCCCAGTAGATTGGCCCGGTTTGCCATGCGACCTCAGTGCCGTCAAGCATGACGTGCTTGCCATTGCTCTCCATCGTCAATTGCTGGAGGTAAGCCGGGAAGCGCTTCAAGTACTGCTCATACGGAAGAACCGCCATGGTCTGCGCACCGAAAAAGTTGTTGTACCAGATGCCCAGGAGCCCCATGAGCACCGGCAAGTTGCGCTCGAAAGGGGCAGTGCGGAAATGCTCGTCCATCTGGTGAAAACCGTCGAGCATGGCGCGGAAATTTTCGGGGCCAATGGCCAGCATCGTCGAGAGGCCAATCGCGGAGTCCATTGAGTATCGCCCGCCGACCCAATCCCAAAACTCGAACATATTCGTCGTGTCGATGCCGAACTTAGCCACTTCCCCGACGTTGGTCGAAACCGCGACGAAATGCCTGGCCACAGCAGCGGGGTGTTCCAAAGTCTTGAGGGCCCAGTCTCGGGCCGCGTGCGCATTGGTCATCGTTTCAAGGGTTGTAAAAGTCTTCGACGAGATGATGAACAGGGTCTCCTCGGCGTTGAGGTCGCGGGTGGCCTCGGCGAAATCGGTGCCATCAATGTTGGAGACGAAGCGGAAGGTCAGGTCGCGCCGGCTGTAATGCCGTAATGCCTCATACGCCATCACCGGCCCAAGGTCAGAACCACCGATGCCGATATTGATGACATTGCGGATCGGTTTTCCGGTGTGTCCCTTCCAGTCACCACCGAGCACCCGGGCGGAGAAGTCGGCCATCTTGTCGAGCACGGCGTGGACCAGAGGCACGACGTCTTTGCCGTCCACGACGATGGATTGCCCTTTGGGGGCGCGCAGGGCTACATGCAGGACGGCCCGCTTCTCCGTGACGTTGATCTTCTCCCCCCGGAACATGGAATCGACGCGAGCCCGCAGGCCGGACTCCTCCGCCAATTGCAAAAGGAGCTTGATTGTCTCGTCGCTTATGCGGTGCTTCGAGTAATCGAAGTAGATGCCGACGGCATCGGCTGTCATGCGTTCGCCGCGCTTTGGATCGTCCGCGAAGAGTTTCCGAAGATGCAACTCCCGGACTTTCGGGTAATGGTCTTCGAGGGCATGCCATGCTGCGAGTTTAGTCAGTTGCGGGATGCTTGTTGTCATGCTCATGTCCTTTCCATTGAGGCATTGTATTCGCCACGGCGCGCGGCCCGATTGCATCTGATCCGATGAAGCAGGGCCACCTTTATTGAATAATTTAATCCCCTATTTTACACTTACCTATAGTGGACCGAGTCCATTGCGTAAGCATTAGACATATTTTCTGATACACTCTTACTATCTGACAACCATCGCAAAACAAAAAGCGAACCATGATGACTGAAAAGAACACGCAGCAAAGCAGAAGGACATTTCTTTACAACCTCGCCAATCGGCTGCCCGCATCCTTGGTCATGGCGGCAACGATTTATCGTAGTGCATTTTCTGCTCAGGAGAAGCAGAACACTATCCTCGCGACGGTCAAAATCGCCGACAATCCGGCGTTGGGCGACGCCGGAGGATTTGTTCTCGTCAAAAACACACCCGTGGGAGACGTGCTTATCGTGCGCATCGGCGATGCACAGTATGCCGCGATGAGTGATGTCTGCCCCCACAAGCAATGCCGTGTGAAAGTAAAATCCGCCACGCTTATTAAGTGTCCCTGTCACGGATCTTCGTACAAGATAGACGGAACATACGTGAGCGGGCCGTCACATAAAAGCCTGCAACAGTTTCATGTTGCCGTGGAAGCCGGCGTAATAACCGTAACGGGGTCCTGACTGAAGGAGGTCCAGATGTGGCTGTTTCTGGCACAGAATCATTCGGCTATGACGCATTTACCTATCGCTGCGGCAATCCTTGGGGCTGCGGCAGCGCTCGCGCTGTTATTTGTATACAAACATGAGATCGCATTCTTCTGGGCGGTCCTGTCGATTACGGCATTTGTCACGGTCATCCCTACGATGGTCACCGGGATTGCCGCAGCCAAGGGAAGGCACAATGACAGTGGGAAGCCTTATATCCAGAGCGGCTTCATCGTTGACAATCTGCCGGCCAACGCACGCATCCACACGCATCAAATCCTTGGCATTTCCGGCAGCGTGGTAGCTGCATTGTTGGCCCTGATGGGCATCAGTCGTCTGCGCGGCGGAAATCCCAACAAGTACCTCGTTTTCGTACTGGCCCTGCTCCTTGCGATTCTTTGGGGAATTGGCGGGCATCTCGGTGGTCAGGAGCTCTGGGGGGCAGATACTTTCCCTGCGCTTCACTAATGGCCTCCTGACATGAAAGAGCAGCGTTCCTTTTCACCGTGGGCATCCAGTCGCACACCTCGAAGAATCCTGGTGATCAGGTTCCAGGCCATTGGAGACATGGTCCTCACAATCCCTGCCTGTAATGCACTCCGGAAAATGATTCCCGATGCGAAAATCGAACTCCTGACTTCGGACGCCTGTGTCAAAATTCCCAGAGCAATCCGGCTCTTTGACCGCATCCAAAGACCTTCGGGAAAAGGCGGCGCCCGCGACGACAAATACTTTCTCTCCATGGAGAGCCAAATCCAGAAGATGCGGTTCCCGCAGCGCAGCAATCGGATTCTGGCAACCAAATCATGGCCTCAAGGCCTGGCAACTTCAAAAGCCACTATGTCAGACTTGCCCAATGGGATAACATTGTTTTGAGGTGTGAGGGAGGCTTGGGTGCGAGCTATTTTGCGAATTCTTATTTGCTGGACAATACTCGCCCTTGTGGATGGTGCAGTGGCCGGAATGCCGACGAACCCGCAGCTTGATGAAAGTTTCCGTTTGATGTATGAACTCAGGTTTGATGCCGCGCGCGCCCGGCTTGGTTCCTGCCACCAGGCTGATCCTGAAGATTCCCTATGTGCCGCAGCCGAGGCGGCGAGCTATCTTTTTGAGGAGTTTAATCAGAAGGGTGTCCTGACCTCTGAATTCTTCCTCAATGATGAACGGCTGCTGGGAGGGATCGAAGGCTTGCCCAACAAGGAATGCGATGCAGCGTTTCTTGCAGCCAATCAGCGGGCGCGCAAGATGGCGGAGACGTGCCTGGCGGCACTCCCTCAACATCCGGGTGCGCTGCTGACACTTGCGCTTACCGACGGCATGATGGGGGACCATGAAGCTCTGATCAAGAAGCGCCAGTTGCAGAGCCTGAGCTTCATCCGGCGGGCGGAAAAGGAGGCGAATGCATTGCTGCGTGTGGAGCCGGATAATGGCGATGCCTACGTGGCCCTTGGGGCTGCCAACTACATTATCGGCTGCATGCCTGTGTACAAGCGATTCGTGTTGTGGTTCGGCGGCGTTCGCGGCGATAGGCAGGCGGGAATGAAGCAGCTGCAGACCGCGGCAACGCGGGGGCATTACCTGAAACCGTTAGCCAAGACCATGCTCGCTCTTGCCGCAGAGCGAGAGCAGCAGTTTGACCTTGCCCGCGGCCTGCTTACGGATCTGAACGGCGAGTTCCCGGACAACCCTGTGTTCGCGCACGAGCTTTCTCTGCTCAATGCACGTTAGCGAATCACTATTTTTCCCTTCATCCTGCGGTGACCAACACCGCAAAAAACGCAGCACTTGAATTCCACGGTTCCGGCTTTCCCTGCCATGTATTCCACCGTGGCGGTCTCACCCTTTTTGATTTTCACGCAGCTGTCTTTTACATCGGAGTCTCAAAGCCGTGTTCCCGATCCAGGGCCGTGACCTTCAGGATGGGACCTGATGCGCAAGTAGCGGGGAAAGAAGCGCGGCACAGGAGGCAACGTATCGCCGCTGTATTGCCGCAGGGCGCGCTCTTCCTGGGGGATCCTCCGAGCCAATATCCATGCATTGGCCAGTGAGAAGACCACGGCCGTACGATAAGCGCCGCAAAGGACGGGAATGGCAACAAATTCAGTGATTATAGCCAGATAGTTAGGGTGCCGGATGAAGCGGTATGGCCCCCGCGTCACCAGCTTCATTTGGGGTAAAACGATAATTCTTGTATTCCAATGCCGGCCCAACGCCAGGATCGCCCAAAAACGCACGATCTGCGCCCCTGCCAACAGCCCAAGCCAAATCGGCCACAAGGCATTCCAGCCATATGACCAGTATTTCCATTCGAGCCACAGCGAAAGGTAAAACAGGGTGTGGACCGCGATGATCACGAGGTACTGCCGGCGGTCCGCCTCCAGGCCGCCTTGGGCCATAGCCCAGCGCCGATTACGTTCGGCGAGGATAAGTTCACCCATCCGCAGCAGGATCAGGTAGGAAAACAAAACGATAAACATGAGCCGAGTCACCCCTGTATCAACATCATCTCGGCGCTGAAACCTGGCCCCAAAGCGGTGATCAGTCCATACTCGTCCGGGCGGATGGCTTGAGCCCTTACAAAATCTTCGAGCACGAATAGCACAGTCGGGGAGGACATATTGCCGTACTTACGCAGAATGGCGCGCGCCCGATCCATTTTATCTTCAGTGAGGCCCAGCGCCTGTTCATAGGCTTCGATTACCTTGGCTCCGCCGGGATGGGCAATGATGTGCCCCAAGTCGTGGAGCGCGAGGCCTTGAGCAGCCAGGAACTCCAAAATGACGGGGAGAGCCAGGTTGCGCACAATGGACGGAATATCGCGCGAGAAGAGCACCTTGAGGCCTCGGTCATTGATGTCCCATCCCATGACATCAAGACTCTCGTACCAGAGCGTACTCCGGCTGGCAAGGATGCGCGGTCCCGCATCGCCAGTTTCCGCGCCGGACACCAGCACGGCCGCAGCCCCGTCGCCAAACAAGGAAGTCGCCACCAGGTTGCTCTTGCTCAAGTCGTTGCGTTGAAAAGTGAGGCCGCAAAGCTCCAGAGCCAGAACCAGCGCGCGCTCACGGGGAAAGGCAACAGTGTACTCGTAGGCCCTGGATAAACCTGCCACGCCACCCGCGCAGCCAAGGCCCCAGATCGGCGTGCGCCGGACATTCGGACGCAGCTTGAGGCTGTTGATCAGGCGGGCATCAATACTGGGAGTGGCCAGGCCGGTCGTGGAGACAAAGAAGAGATGGTCGATATCCTGTGGCCTGAGATCCGCTTTTTGGAGGCATGACGAGATCACGGCTTCTCCAAGCTCCAGCGCGGTTTTGACATATTGGTGGTTCTTCTCTGCGAAGGAGTGGTCGTTCTCAAACCACTCTTTGGGAACTGAAAAATATCGATTCTCCACCAGGGCATTGCTGAAGACCGGCAACAGTCGATCGATGTCCGGAAAAGTCTCGTGGAATAGGGCACGGCAAAACTGCTGTGCGCTCTGCTGGCCGATCCGGTGCCCGGGAACTGCGGTGGCTACCGATCTGATACGGCTCAAACTATGGTGTTCGAGTTTGGGTTTGTTTTTTTTCAGCGTTTTGGGTGCATGGCGTTTGCCCTTCATTGTCGGGATTCTCCGAACAACGGAATTAACAACGCCATTCCGGGAAGCGTTATGGAACGGACTTTCGGACTGTAATTCTGACTCCACAAGGAATAGTAGTGGATTTCCATCATAGATCTTGGCTTGCCGCATACACCGGCGAGAAATACTTGTCATACGTGGTGCCGTTCTTTGCAGAAAATCGTGGTTCCTGTGAGCCCGGCTGAAATTCCGTCGGCACTCCGTCGCATTCCTCTGCGCTCAACACAAAAATCGAGGCAAATGTCTGCAGCGATTGTCGTTCGAAATTGTCCGTACTCCCATTACCATCGCTATCCTCGAAGGATGCCACAACAGCCGCATATAAAACCAATCGGCTACAGAGGAGAAAGCTCATGAAGGCATATTCATCTTAGATGGTTTCGAGGACGCTGCAAAGTAGATAATAAGTTCCGCCAGACTCTGGTGAAGTTTCCTCCGAACGTCTGAAGCAATTACTATAAGGCTTGCTCGTGCTCTCAAGAAGAGACCGAGTCCTCTATCTTCAGCATCAGGTTCGATCGGGATCTCCGATGACAAGCATGGCAATTGCTACCCCAGTGATTTCCATTGCCGGCTGATTTGCGTTTGGAGACCAGAGAAACAACGATTCCGGCAACGAGAACCACAGCACTGGCGATCATGCCTGCAATGTGCTTGCGGCCAAATCCCGTTCCGTAGATATGTAACGGAGTCACCAGCAGCACAGCAGCCAGCATCAACACTCCTATTATGATGAGCGCTAAACCCCATTTTCTGGACTCCATGTTCCTCTCCCTCTGACAAGGTCCGCTGGAAGCGGGCACAGATGCCGAAGCCAAGGGCCTGTCAATAAATAGAAACCGAGAACAAAGTTATAAATCAGACACATCCGTGGATCATTCTTTCTATTGTGGTGCCCGTGCCGGAATTGCGAGGTGTCGTTTTGAATGGACCGGAATTTCCCTCTCACCAATCCCGAATATTCACTGTCTTCGGGCCTCGTGAATCCTGCGTATGCTGTTCTGACGCCCCTTGTATGAATTCACGGCTGACTGCCGGAAACGGTGTCGGATCCACATTGTGGTATATTAGTGGTTTTATGGCGACGAGGTTTCGAATGAATAAAAAAGAATTTTCGAAAATCCGCTCTCATTTGGGAAAAACTCAGAAGCAAATGGCCCAACTGTTAGGCATTTCCGACAAGGCCGTCCAGAGTTTCGAACAGGGTTGGAGAGCAATCCCCGTTCATATCGAACGTCAATCTCTTCTTCTCCTGGCCCTCAAAGAATCCCGCGTCAGCGGCAATCCGCATTGTTGGTCCGTTAAAAAGTGCCCCCGGGAGATGCGGCAGAGTTGTCCTGCATGGGAATTCAACGCAGGGAGAATGTGTTGGCTCATCAACGGGACGATCTGCCAAGGCAGGGTGCAGAAAAGCTGGTCTCATAAAATGGCAGTATGCCGGAAATGCGAGGTCTTTCGATCTATGCTATCCTTGCTAGGACCACGGGCAAGCACGGAATGAATTAGAGGAGAACCTCTCTGCGATGTAACAGGGCAACCTCATTCGGATCTGTCGAGCCTAGGAGCCTGTCCCAGAATTGGAAGGGGCCGCGTTCCTGGCTTGGAAGGGGCAGATACAAGGCGGCGCGACGCAGGCGATGTCGGTGCACATCGTCGAGGAGCGCCAACGAAGCAGGTGC
>JBEKKY010000112.1:0-9862 GCA_050010475.1 Acidobacteriota bacterium
ACGATCATCCCGGTAAATCCGGCCAAGACCGAAATCCTCGGTGAAAAATCCTATCCCGACCTGTCATCCATACCTTCCCGGGTGGATATCGTGGATATATTCCGAAATATCGAGGCTGTCCCCGGTATTGTGGATGAAGCCATTAAGATCAAAGCAAAGGTAGTGGTGGATGCAACTGGGTCTGACCCACAATGAATCGGCCCGCAAAGCTAGAGATGCAGGACTTGTCGCTGTTCAATCAAAATGCCTGAAAATCGAGCATGCGAGGATGTGAAACTGAGAATCTGCGGCGGATCGTTTCCCCGAGCGGGACTTCGGGACAATAATGATGTGAGTCCGGCGGCATGTTCGAGAATCCGTACCATCGCCAACGACGTCTCAGTATTTCTCAATGTTATCCAGGAAGACATCCGCCGGTTTGATTTCCCACGGCGCTATGATGTCGTGATTGCTCACGGTGTCTTGCACTTGTTGCCGCAAGTCGATCGCGTGGAACTTTTGGACAGGATTAAATCAAGCATAGTCCCTGGTGGGCTTAACGTGATCGCCGTATTTACGAATTCATTGCCGGCAACTCCAGATCTGGCCAAAGTGACACTTGGACTGTTTGATGAGGGTGAGATCTTCGATGCCTACCGGCATTGGGAAATCATTCTCAAACGAGCGTATACCATGCGCGATGAGCATCCGGGCGGCATACGTCATGAGCACCCCGTCAACAAGATTGTTGCTCGCAGGCCAATAGACCATTGAGTATTTCATCCTCCTTACTCGGTCTCACTTGTATGGACTCTTGGCGCCCATACCATGTTGGTTTCTGAGAACAGAAGTGCTGGGATTGAGCAGGAGACCTGCTGAAAAACAACATGAATGCTTGCAGAAAAAGTCCAGCATGGAACAGCGTGAGGATGGTATCTATCTTATACTACGGCAAATCAGTCATTTGCAGGGATTCATCAGTTTCCTATTCAATACACTGCAACTGGCACGATTGTTGCCAATGAATATCCTTACGTCCAATTAAGGCGGTATATTTTAGGACAAAGTCGGACGGACGTTTTTCCAACCACTTCAGATATTCCGCGGGAATTTTTGTCAAATCGGGAAAACGCTAGTAGACAAGATAAATCCGGACGGGGACAAGAAGGGAGAAATATATGAGGATTTCGATTCGCAATATCGCTCTTTTATTGTTATGCCTTGGGCTCTGCCTATTAAGCGCATGTAGCGGTGGTGGTACCAGTGGCAATGGCGGCGCTGGATCAAATCTGACCAGCTCAGGGTCCACTTCCAATAACAGTGGAACCAATACCAATGGTTATGTTTCCGGCGTTGTAGTTGACACAGACGGGGTTGCTGTCTCCGGAGTTACCATTACAGCATATCATACAAATAACAACATCGGGGTTACAACAACAACCAATGCAAGCGGAGCATATTCGTTCACGAGGTTATACACCGGTGCTTGGACTGATTATCAAGTTTATGCGGAGAAGTCCGGATTCGCGTTTTATCCTTCCCCTAGCGGCAACACCGGCGGTATTATCAAGGCTGACTACAACGGCCTTTACAGAACCGTCATACACTTTTCGACCATCCCGACAACCCCATTGACCGGCGCCAATTTCATAGCGTATCGCGCTGGAGAGCAAATCGTCAGCATTCCCAGAACGGGCCAAACGATTAGTTACGTGAATGGTGACGATGCCTCGGCAAACAAAGGAGTTGTCTGGCCGACCACACGGTTCACCGACAATAAGGATGGTACAGTAACAGATGGCCTGACAGGACTTGTCTGGATGAAGAACGCAGGATGTTTTGCCCCAAGTAATTGGTCGGCAGCGCTGACCTTCGCCAACCAGCTTGCCAGCGGATCCTGCGGGTTAACGGACGGCTCGACCGCTGGGCAATGGAGAATGCCAAATGTAAATGAGCTGGAAAGCCTGGTGGATATTTCAAGGAGTAATCCGGCGCTTTCCGCTGGCAACCCTTTCACCAACGTGGCCAATTCTTATTGGTCGTCCTCGTCCTACCAAGCCTCTCTGGGAACAAGTGCGATGGTCATTCGTTTTACAGACGGGCGGTGGATAAACGGTACTGATGCCCCTCCGTATAATAACGACAAAGTGGCATCCATAAATTCACTGTGGCCTGTTAAATCAGGCTCGGCCGGTGCGGTTAAACTTCAAGCAACAGGTGAGTTTATAGTTTACGCCACAGGGGACGATGCAGACCATAGCTGCCCTTTTTGCGAGGCAACAGTTAATGGTGCTGTTGATACACCTGTTACCGGAGACAGCGCAAGTCTGGTTAACTCCGCACCTTTGACTTCTCCCAGAATTATTGACAACGAGGACGGCACACTCTCCGATACTGTAACCGGTTTGATGTGGCTTAAAAAGGCGGATTGCATTCAGGCCTCCTGGTCGGACGCCATAGCCGCGGTGAATAGTCTGGCGAGCGGACAGTGCGGGTTAACGGACGGCTCGACCGCTGGGCAATGGAGAATGCCGAACCGTTTTGAAATGTTGAGTCTCGCCGAACGCGCGCCAACATTCCCAATCGCCGCTTATTACAACGGGACTTATGAACCCGACGGCACGACCGTTGCGGGACCGGTGATTTTCGAGTCTTTCATGGTGTCTCAATATTACTGGACTTCTTCTACCTATGTGGCCGACAGCACTTGGGCTTGGACTGTCTATAGCTGTGACTTCGGCGTTTATAACTCGCCCAAAACTGCCATGGGATATACGATGGCAGTTCGATCAATAAGCAACGTGGGTACTCCCAATATCAACTTTGACGAAGGATCCCTAAAGAAGAATCTCGTTCCGCTACCGTTCAGGCTGAATTAACTGGTCTCAAGACGTTTATCGATCCATCGCGACATAAGTTTATTATCAATATGTGAATCGGAATCGCTAATTTTGATCTGAAATTGGCTTCTTGCCATCAACCAGCGTTGTTATCCCGGCAATCTGGGAAACTGACATGCCCGCTTGTAAGAAGCGCAACTATCCTGATCCGCAGATTGCTGTCTCAGAGCTTGTGACGTCCCATTCCGCTGTTTTGGACTCCTCTAACATGTCTGGGAAGCACTGGGATTTGCGCCCAGAAGCTCGTGGCTGCGTTTTTTTGTCAATCCTGTGTTTCCCTCCCATAGGTCCTGAGCAATGGCTGTGATTTGGCGTGAATTCCTCATTGAGCTATTCGGACTGCTCCCTTTCAGTTCTGTCTGCTCCAGCGATAATCGCTTCCAATTCAGTGTTAAGTAGGAATCGCTTGAGACCTTAATTTTACTGAGGATTTTATCGGGATTGATACTGCATGATTGTCTGGATTTAATGAAAAACTCAAGCGCCTGAAAATCAAAGAAAGATAGCCGTCAACAATCAGATATCAGCGTGTATCGGGCTGCTGACCATTTCCTGCCGGCGGTTCATCTTATAAACTTTGAACAACGATCGCGGCCACTGACGGCTGCCTTTCATTGACTTGGCAGTTCGTTGTCGCTAAGTTTATGGAGACACTTACATCGGGGGATTCGATGAGAAGATCTTCAATATTACTGCTTTCAATCCTATCTGCCTTGTGGCTTGTTCAGCCGGCAACAGCTGACTACAAACAAGCGGTCGCCTTTTACAATCAGGGCCGCTACGACAAGGCCATGCAGGAACTGAAACCGGATCTTGACCAGAACCCGGATTGGGAACCCGGACACCGCCTTTTGGGGCTCTGCTATCTCAATCTCAAGAACTATGCGCTCGCAGAAAACTCGCTCAAGCGCGCAGTACAGCTTAAATCTCCTGCTTTCTCGACCTATCTGGGTCTTGGAAAAGCGTATTTCTACATGAGGAATTACGATAATTGCATCTCGGCTCTGAATCAGGGAGAGCCCCTTGCGCAAGATTCCGATAAGGCAGCACTATACAAATTCCGAGGTTCAGCATATTTCAAAGCTACCAGATTTGCTGAAGCCATCAATGATCTGACGAACGCGCTTCGATTGAACCAATCGGATTGGGGAGATTTCTTCATGCTCGGCACCGCATATTATAAGGTAGATCGGACCGATGAGGCCATTCAGGCCTTGGAGAAGGCTCTTTCTATGAAACCCGGCGAAAAAACAATCACGGATCTCCTGGGAACGCTATATCTAAAAAAAGCAACCGCCGCCTTATCCGCGAAACAGTATCCGGCAGCCTTGCAGGCATTATCTAAAGCACAAGACTATGGCCCGCGCAACGGATACATTTATTACAATCTCTCCCAAGTTTATGTATTCGAGAAGAAATATCCGGAAGCAGAAAAGGCTTTGAGCCAGGCGGCTGATTTAATGCCCAAGAGTGCAGATCTATATGCAAGCATGGGCTTTGTATATGAAAAGCAGAAGAAATGGGACTTGGCATTGACTGCTTATAAGAAAGCCGAAGAAATCAGTCCGTCAAAAGCAACAAAAGATGCAATCGCCCGAGTCAACGAGAACAAGAAGAAGTAGACCGCGGGCCTGCCGAAAAAGCCAAGAAAACGCCATGGATTTCCTCGCAATCGGTGAAATCGGTGGCGTTTTCTTTTCTTACTCGATTACTTTATAACTGCCGGCCCAGCGCCGCAGATTCCCGGTTTCGTCAACCGCAGTCACCTGATATTTGTATTCGCCCGGAGGGCAATTTGGCTCAATGGGAATTTTTAACAGCAGGGAATTGACTCCCCTTTCAGAAGCGGTTTCCGCCTGCAGCACCTTGCCGCTGCGCTCATCGCGGACAAAAACGCCTTCGGGGAGAAGGTTATTGTTGCGGTTTTTCAGAAGGAGCTGCATTGCAATGGTGGTTCCCGGTTTGGCAATTCCGGGATTGAGTATGGTCTGGACGAGCTGGGGCGCTTCTTCAGCCTTTATGGTGATCTCATCAACTTCGGGATGCTCGCGAACTCTTTTGAGCCAGGTATTCTCTACTTCGGATGCAGGAGCTTTGAAGGCCAGAGTCAGGCTAGCCGCCAGGCTGTTCTTTTTCAGAGCCTCGAAAAACCTGAGCGGCGCTTCTCTTCCCAGCATCTCTCGGTAAGTTGTAAGCAGAGTGATTCCAGGGGCGGCAGTTCGAAAGCACCGCTTTCCGGATGAAAAAGTAGTCCAGGCGCGTTCATTTGCCATTCCAAGCAGTTTCATTTCATCCAGGTATTTGGAGACGACCCATGCTCCCTCCAAACTGCGGGACGTGTGTTCATACTCGCGAACCAGAATCTCGATCATTCCTTCGAATAAAAATTCCGTGTCTTCCCGCTCCGCCCCGCCCGCAGTCTCAATCAGGCCGCCACGAGCAATCTCCCTGCCGGCTGCGTGCAACAGGAATGCCCTTGGATCGGCAACTGCGGCCGGTTGGTTCATTCCCACCGTAATGGCGGCATTCTGCCAGTTGCAGCTGTTTTCCGCTTGATCCCAGTTGGCGATAATGACAATCTTGCGCGGCAGCTTCTGGCCGGTGGCCCTATTCATGAAGTCATAGCAGCGCTCCATCTCGGTAACCAAGTCTCTGCCCAGCGATCCCCATTCCGCCGACATACGCAGGCTCACGTGCTCCGATGCGACGCTCTGAATCTGCTGAGCGGAATAAACTCCGGAGACATAGAACAGTGAGATCAGAAATCCGGCAAGAACCGTGCAAAAAAGAAGCGTCCGAGACATATTCTGTTCAGGCCCCAATAATGCGGGGACCGCGAGCGTCAAGAAAAGCTTGCGACGGCGACAGATTCGTTGTCATAAGTATCAAAAACATCCAAGAGCTTGGTGATCGTCAGCAAATCGATAATGCGCCGATTGGGCGACAGGAGTTTGAAATTCCCGCCGCTTCTCCGGAGAGCCGTAAAACAGCGTATGATTTCTCCTAACCCGGCGCTGTCGAGATAAGGCACTTTAGCGAGGTTTAAAAGAAAGTTCTTGTTCCCCCGTTCCAGGAGATTATCGACCGTTTTCTTTATTTCGACGTCCCCCTCGCCAAGCACGATCTTCCCGTCGACATCGATAATTATCACGTTTGCCATCTTCCTGGTAGAAAGCTTCATGGAGCCTCCAGCGATTGAAAGGAGAAGCTAACATAGCTGGCAAATGCTGTCAATTTAACCAGCATTAACGCGTGAAGGCGTAAACGCATGAACGTTCCTTGATCCATCCCAAGGCGCTGTGCTATACATCAGGGCTACAGCATTAGGGGGAATCTTACATGACAAGCATCATTCGATCCGTTGTGGCAAGAGAAATTCTCGATTCAAGAGGCAACCCAACCGTCGAAACCGAGGTCACTCTGGAAAATAACATCAGAGGGAGAGCGGCCGTTCCTTCGGGCGCATCCACGGGAACTCATGAAGCAGTCGAGTTGCGGGATGAGGATGCGTCCCGATATTCAGGCAAGGGAGTGCTGAGGGCTGTTGAGAACGTCAATACCATCATCGCACCGGCCATCCTGGGGGAAAGCGCTCTGAACCAGAGAAACCTCGACCAGATCCTTATCAACATGGATGGTTCTCCCAACAAAAGCCATCTGGGCGCCAATGCGATTCTGTCTGTCTCGATGGCCACAGCCAGAGCAGCAGCCGCTGCTTTGGAAATGCCGCTGTACCGCTATCTGGGCGGGACGAACGCCTGCATTCTGCCGGTTCCTATGATGAACATCATCAACGGCGGCGTTCATGCCGACAATAACCTCGACCTTCAGGAGTTCATGATTGTACCGGCAGGAACCGACTCCTTTGCAAAGAGCCTGCGCATGGGAGTCGAGACCTTCCATTCCCTTAAATCTGTTTTGAAGAAAAAAGGATACTCGACTGCCGTGGGGGATGAAGGCGGATTCGCGCCGAATATAAAATCCCATGAAGAGGCGCTCGAATTGATCCTTGAAGCCGTTCAGAAGGCTGGGTACAAACCAGGGCAGCAGGTTTTTCTTGCGTTGGATGCTGCGGCCAGCGAATTCTATACTGAGAAAAAATATCATTTCAAAAAATCGACCGGCGCCCAGCTCGAGCCGGATCAGATCATTCAACTCTACGAAAATTGGACCAAGCAGTATCCGATCGTTTCCATTGAAGACGGGATGGCCGAGGATGACTGGCAAGGATGGATTGCCCTTACTGCAGCCTTGGGGGAAAAGATTCAGTTGGTTGGAGACGATGTGTTTGTAACAAACGCAACACGTCTCCAAAGCGGGATCGCGGACGGAGTGGGCAACAGCATTTTGATAAAGCTAAACCAGGTCGGTACCGTAAGCGAGACAATGGATACGATAGAGCTGGCCAAGGTGGATGGATATACTACCGTGATTTCCCACCGGTCGGGCGAGACCGAGGATTCGTTTATTGCAGATCTGGCGGTCGCCACTAATGCCGGTCAGATTAAAACAGGTTCTGCCAGCCGTACGGATCGCGTGTGCAAATATAATCAGCTGTTGCGCATTGAAGAAGAGCTCAAGAGCCAATCTCGCTTCCTCGGAAGCGAACTCTTTTAAGGAATTCAGAAGTCAGCTTTCAGCTGTCAGCAAAAGATTCGAGCTGATGGCTAATCGCTGACGGCTGATAGCTGAATTCTGAAATCTATGCATGTTCGAAACGAATCCGGTGCTCTCCCGATTCTGGAAATACGGAATTTATCTGTCACCTACCACTCCTCTTCAGGACCGATGCCAGCAGTCCGCGGGGTATCCCTGAAGATCGGGGCGGGCGAAATACACTCCATCGTTGGCGAAACAGGAAGCGGAAAATCGACCATCGCGCTTGCAATTCTGGGCCTGCTTCATTGCCGCCATCAATCGGGCGATATCCTCTATCGAAAGCGCGCAATTCAATCATTAACCGCCAACGAGTGGAACAAAATTCGCAGCCGCGAGATCGGAATTGTTTTCCAGGACACCCGCAGCGCATTGAACCCGGCCCTCACGGTATTGGACCATTTTATTGAAACGCTCCGGGCTCATCAGGCTCTGTCAAAGAAGGGAGCTCGAGCAAGAGCTATGGAGCTTCTTCAGGAAGTCGGAATTCAAGCAGGCGTGGAGAAGTTCCATCCTTTGGATCTCTCCGGCGGTATGTGCCAGAGGGTGGGGATTGCGCTCGGGATATGCAATAGCCCGCAACTGCTGGTGGCAGATGAACCCACGAGCGCCGTGGACTCGGCAATTCAGACGCAGATACTTGATCTGCTTCAAAGAATGAAGCAACGTTATGGTCTTGCACTCCTGTTGATCAGCCACGACCTGCCATTGATTTCGCAGGTCTCGGATCGGATTTCGGTAATGTATCATGGCCGCATTGTGGAGTCGGGACTGACGGAAGAAGTTCTGGCAGCTCCGGCGCATCCGTATACCCAAAATCTGCTGCAGTGCCAGCCGTCATTTTCAAACCATCATGAGGAGAATCCTCTGGCGGCAATTCCCGGATCAGTTCCGACCGCTGGCCAGGATTTCCCGGGATGCTCTTTTGTTCCGCGCTGCTCCTGGTCCGAGCCGCGCTGCCAGGAATCAATTCCTGCGGCGCATGCACTTTCCAGTACGCACCTGGTTTCTTGCATCAAAGAATTTGGCGGGCCGGGCGGGCAACGGTCGGGCGCCCCTAAATAATTTATAATTTCCTATGAACAGCCCTCTTCTGGAAATCCGTGGTCTCTGTAAGAATTTCGTGACCGGAGGTTTTTTTCAAAAAACCGTTCGAGTGGTCGATCATGTGGACCTTGCCGTGGCACCCGGAGAGATCCGAGGACTCGTAGGAGAATCCGGCTCAGGAAAAACGACACTGGCTCGCTGCAGTCTGCGGTTAATGGAGCCTTCCTCGGGCTCCGTGTTTTTCGACGGCATCGATCTGGCCACGCTGAGCAGTGCTGCATTGCGGAACAAGAGACGCGAGTTCCAGATGGTTTTTCAGGATCCCTACGCCTCGCTCAATCCTGCCATGTTTGTTGAGGAGATCATCCTCGAGCCGCTTCGAATTCATCGAGTTGGCACGCAACAGGAGCAGCACAGGCGCTTGCGCGAGTTGATGAATGCTGTCTCGCTTGATGAATCCCTGATGAGGAGAAAGCCATCGGAACTCAGTGGGGGGCAGCAACAACGAGTCGGAATTGCGCGAGCTTTGGCATTGAGCCCCCGGCTGCTGGTTGCCGACGAGCCGGTATCGGCATTGGATGTTTCGGTCCAGGCACAAATACTAAATCTGCTCTCCGATTTGAAAAGGCGGTATGAGCTGACCTTGATCCTGATTGCCCATTCGCTGTATGCGGTTCATTATCTGTGCACTCACGTTTCTGTCATGTACCGGGGACGGATCGTGGAGGATGCGCCGGCTCCCATTTTCTTCAGGGAACCGAAGCATCCCTACAGCAGATTGTTGCTGGATTCGATGCCCGTTCTTGATCAGCTCAGACAAAGCAATACCCGCATTCCCAAAGTGGATACCGGATTGCGCGACGATTCCCGACCAGGATGTCCGTTTTTTGCGAACTGCCCTCTCAGTTTTGCACAGTGCGGCCAGGACAAACCTCCATTGAAAGAGATTGCTCCAGGAGAGCGGGTAGCCTGCTTCCGTTACTAGCCCTCATTTCTCGCGGCTTTTCGTGGCGAGCCGGCGCATACAGGCATGGATGCAAGGCGCGCGACCGAGGGCTCCGCAGGCGTACTCGACAATGCGTTGAGGAGCCCGGAGGACCGCAACACGGGATCCATGCATGCCTCTCTGCGCCGCCGCAGTAGAAGGCCTGTTAGAAATGCGGGCCGAAAGGCGGGAGAATATTGCAATCCAGATGGACGGCGCCAGCTTGCTCAGCACGGAGGCACACCGGTTAAAAATTCTCCCGTTCCTCGATTATGCGTTTAACTGGGAACCCTAA
>JBEKKY010000113.1:0-9852 GCA_050010475.1 Acidobacteriota bacterium
CACCGCCGAAATCAAGACCGATCGTCGGCACGCCGCCAAAGACGCCCAACTCGGTCGTGGTCGTAACTTTTCCGGTCAGTCCCTCAGTTCGTAAGGGACTATCAGCATTGTGGCCGCTTGTTTTCAGTTATGATTCAATCCAACAGGACAGCAAGGCGGACGAACCAAGGACGCAAAAGCAGCGTATGGAAGTATTTGGTTATCGCAGCGACACTCCAATAAAGAAAACTAATCAAAAAATCAGATCCTAGTATAAACCTTTATGACAAGTCTCTCAACGGGCTCAAAGATTTAAAACGGATTTTATGAAGGCAGGGCACAGCCCTGACCCGAACAGGGCTCGATTATCGTTTTGGGATGGCGAAATGATGCGCCCGGGATTTCTGCGCTGGATTCTAGACGGCGTCCTCTTCGTCGGATTCCTTGGAATCGGCCATATAGTCGAGTTCCAAATCATCCTCGTAGTCGTCTTCATCTCCTCCGAAGATTTGGCCGCCGCTACGCTCTCTGATCGGTCCTTTTTTGAATCCCATTTCGGTCTTCGTGCCGGGATGATGCGGCTTTCGCTTGCGAGCCGGCTTGGCATCCGGACCGAAACTGCGGCTGCGTCTTTCCGAACGTCCCGCACGGCCGTTTTCCATCGGGTTCGGACCGAAGTCGGAACTGCCAAAAGAAGGGCGTGGCGTAAAAGTTGGACGCGGAGCGCCGTTGAAACCGGCGGGTCTCATCGAATAACCCGGCCTGGGTCCCGATCCCGACTCGGGCCGATTCTCCCGTGCACGGGCTTCGTTGATTGTGATGTTCCGTCCTTTGAACGGCTGATTGTTTAATCTCCGGCTGGCTTCCGCGGCTTGGGCCGGATCGTTGAACTCTACAAAGGCAAACCCTCGCCGTTTACCCGTTTCGCGATCAACGGGGATAATCACGGTCGAGAGCGGTCCGACCGGCGAAAAGAATTCCCTCAAATCCGGTTCGGTCATATCGTAGGGAAGGTTCCCCACAAACAAACGTACAGGCATTGCTCTCCCTTTTAAAACCCCAGAATACGCAACAGCGCGCCTCTGCGATTAGTTTTATCGGTTTCATCATGCGTATTGAATTGGGGTCATGTTGTGAATTGGCGCTGTAAATCTATCCAAACTCCAGCAGTTGACTTGAAAGTCCTCGGTTCGACACCAACTGCTGGTTGAATTTTACATCAAAAGATCTCGAATTGGGAGCAAGAATTCTCTGAATTATTCATTTTCGAGAAATCATTAGACTTGCCCCTTCTATTTATTCTTCGGCAGAATCGAAATAATGATTATAGTAGATCTTCTGCCCAGGATTCCGAATCGCCCCGGATTGCAGTTTGTCAAAAATCAAGCGGGCGGCGTCATCAATCGTTTGCCTGGGTGCAAATCCAAGCGCACGGTTCTGCTTGGAGAATGAAACGCGATAGTCGCGCGCATCCAGGTTGGAATTATCTCTTGAAATGGGAATGCCGCCTAGCGAGGTCCCGATCATCTCCGCCACCTGGTCGATTTGATAATTCTGTTCATCGGAACCCACATTAAATATCTGGTTGCCTACGACGTGAAGATCGGCTTCCAGACATCGAATATACACCTCCGCAGCATCCTCCACCCCAAGCAATGGCCGCCATTGACGTCCCCCAAACACCTGGATTCTCCTGTCGACAAAAGACTTCATGCTCATCGTGTTGACGACCAGGTCGAACCGCATCCTGGGCGAATAGCCGTAAAGGGTCCCCATCCGCAGAATTGTCGGACTGAAATATTCATCCCCCATGCCCAGGATTATTTTTTCCGATTCGATTTTGGTGCGCGCATAAAGCGAAACGGGATTGAGCGGCGCATTTTCGTCGAGCAGATCCGACCCGAGGCCGTACACGCTGCACGTGGAAGCGTACAAGAACCGGTTGATATGGTGCAGTTTGCTGGCCGAAGCAAGGGCCTGGGCCGCCAACACGTTCGTTTCGATTGTCTCGGTCGGACGGACTTTCGATGCGGGATCGCCTACAATGGCCGCCAGCAAAACTACGGCATCCGTTTCAGCCAGCGAGCTGACGCAGGTGTGAATGTTGCGCAGATCCCCTTCGACAATTTCCAGATTCTCGTCTCCGGCGAGGGATTCGAGCGACCTGCGGCCGTAAATAAAACTGTCCAGCACGCGAACGCGAAATCCGCGGCGCAACAGTCTGCATGTGAGAACGCTCCCCAGGTATCCTGCCCCTCCGACCACCAGCACTCTCTTGGCCTGCTCAAGCGGGCCGGAATCAAGCCCGGCAAATCCGTGCAAACGCCCGAGATCTTCAACGGAGAGCACGTCGAGGATTTTTCCGTCCGGCCCGACGACCGGGATAAAGCGGATACCGTATAACTGTATATCCGAGATCAGCCGGTCGGCTTTTCTCCGGTTGGCGAGAGTCGGCTCGGTGAGCTTGTAGCTGTGCTTCAGAGGGTATGCACCGATTTCCTCCTCGCCTCGTGCCCCGCTGATCAACAGGCGCCGCAGATCCGCAATCGCGGTTGTGCCCAGATAGGAACCTGCTTCATCCACAACAAAAGCCCGGTCATAAGGGCTCCGTTCGATCGACTGGATTGATTTCTGAATCGAAGTGCTGCGCTCGATACAAACAACAGGATATTTCATAGAAACACTCTAAAAAACGCCACGGATTTCACGGATTAGCACGGATTCAAAATCAGTGAAATCCATGGAATCCGTGGCGTTTTTGCAGTTCAGGATTGATGCTTTAAAAACCAATCCACGTACAGGCGCATGGCATCTTCATAATCAAAGGTGGGAGCCCAGTCCAGCAGCCGACGTGCTTTTTCAGAGGAGATAAACCGACCTTTAAAATTTCCTTTGCGATCCTCGATAAAAGTGAGAGTCGCCTTTTTGCCAAGGATCTCCTCCAGCGTCTTCACAATCTGGATGACGCTAACCCTCTTCTTGCCGTTGAGATTGAAAATCTGGTTTTCCGCCGCCCGGCTAAGGCAGGCGGCGTTGCCCCGCGCCAGATCCTTCACATAGATGAACTGCCGCGACTGGCTCCCGTCGCCATGAATCGTGATGGGTTCGCCCCGCGCGATCCGCCGGATAAAAATGGGGGTCACGGTCTCCGGCCGTGCGCGCTCTCCGAATGGAATTCCGTATCGCATAATCGTGAAGTTCACTCCGAACAGGTCGTGGTAGTTTTTGCAGAACAGCTCGGCGGCGATTTTCGACGACGTATAGATGTGATCCGGATTGCCTGCGTACGGTGTTTCCTCAATAATATTCTCTTCTCCCGCTTCCGGAAGGGAGCCATACACCCATTCGGTCGAGGCCAGCATCACGCGTGCCGCTCCTGTCCGCCGCGCAGCCTCCAGGACCGACAGCGCAGCATTTGCGGTGATGTCATTCGAATACACCGGGCTTTCCAGGAACCGGTTTACGTTTGCCTCGGCCGCCAGCAGGTAGATGACATCGCCGTTTTTAAGCACCTGAACCAGCCGGTCGATATCCCGTGTGTCTCCGCGAACAAATGCACAAGCCTGACCATACCGCGGGGATTCGAGGTCGTAAATCATCACCTCATGTCCCTGCTCTAGCAATACATCCACCACGTGAGATCCGATGAATCCCGATCCCCCCGCAACAATTATTTTCATGATCGATTCCTGAAAGCTTCAATTGCGAATTACGAATGACGAATTACGAATTGGTCAAGCACTGTTGTTTAAATTCGTCATTCGTAATTCGTCATTCGTCATTGGAGCGCATTAATTCTCATGGATGCAGAATAATTTGTTCTGGCCACGGAGAAAGATTTCGCCATCCACGATCGCCGGCGTGGCGATAAACATCTGGTCGGCCAGCGTATTGGTTGCCAGCACTTCGAACTTCTCGCCCATCCGGAGAACAATCACATCCTCATTTTCACTGGCAAGGTACAGCTTACCGTTGGCTCCGACCGGAGATGCCTTAAAGCTGTAAGCCTTCGGCAATCTCTGCTGATGATAGTAGGGCTCCCCGGTCTTGGCGTTATAACAGCTGATCATACCGCTGTCGGCCAGAACATAAAGCTTGTTGTCGTAAATCACGGGGGACGGCGTATAGGAATTGCCCTTGGTCTGGCTCCACACAACCGCATCGGTGCCCGTCAGGTCGCCTTCTCTGCCAAGTCGTATTGCCATCAGGTTGGGGTTCATATAGCCGGTCATGACAAAAACCATATCATCCTGGCGAACGGGTTGAGGGATGGTGTTGAGTCCGAGACCGGCACACTCCCAGATTACTTTTCCAGTCTCGAAGTCGTAGCTTCGGACCTTCTTTGTAGCGCTGACCAGAATCTGTTTCTTTCCACCAAATTCGTATACGAGCGGGGCAGCCCAATTGGATTTCTCATCGCGATCCACACGCCAGATTTCCTTGCCCGAATTCTTGTCGAGGACGGCCATGAAGGAATCCCCTTCGCTGTCAAACACCAGGATCAGCCGGTCTCCGGAGATTACCGGAGCCATCCCTTCGCCAAAGGACATGCGCATGCGCATCTGGACGCCGAAATCCTTCTTCCAAACCAGATTGCCTTCCATGTCATAGCAGTACATCCCGCGGGAGCCGAAAAACGCATACACGTGCTTGCCGTCCGTCACAGGCGAATTGGAAGCGAAGCTTCCATAGGTGCCCTGATAACCCTCGTGAGGCACGGCTTTGGTCGCGGTGCGCTGCCATAAGATTTTGCCAGTCTTCCGATCAAGACAAATCAAATCGAAACTGTGTTCAGCCTGGGGACCGGACGTTACCAGCGGCGGCTTCGAGCCGGGCGCCGGAGGAGGATCCGGAGGCCCATTTTTTATAGCCGTGGTAACAAAAATCTTGTCGCCCCAAATTACCGGACTGGAGTGTCCTCGTCCGGGAATATCCGCCTTCCATTTTATATTTTGGGTATCACTCCAATGCAGGGGAGCGTCGCCGACAGCCATGCCGTCCGCGGCCGGGCCGCGCCAGTAGGGCCAGAACTTTGCTTCCGGCACAGCGCTCAAAGCAAAGGACAGAAACAGCAAAGAAGCTAAAACACCTTTCATAAATCCGCCTCCAAGTAGGTGCATAGCTTCTTCGTTCCCGGCAATCACGTCAAGAAAAAATAAAAACGCCACGGATTCCACGGATTTCACGGATTGAAAAAACTTGGTCACATTACGCTCCTGCCTGTTAGATAGGACGGAGGTGGCAATGCTCTACGAAGAACTCTCACGATCCGTGATTGGTGCCGCCATGGAAGTTCACAAGCTGCTCGGGTCCGGGTTCCTTGAATCTGTTTATGAACACGCACTTGCATTGGAATTTAAGGCACGACAAATAGCTTTTGAACGGCAAGTGCCAATTACGGCTTTGTATAAGCAGGAGCAAATTGGAGAATACCGCGCCGACTTTCTTGTCGATGGAAAAATCATACTGGAAATCAAGGCCACAATTGCATTCGTGCCGGAGCATTACGCGCAAGCCGTACACTACCTTGCCGCTACCGGATTAAGACTGGCTCTGCTCCTCAATTTTGGAGCCCAATCGCTCCAGTTTAAACGCATAATTCGATAGGAATCAAAATCCGTGAAATCCGTGGAATCCGTGGCGTTTTTGTTTTTGTTCGTTATAGAATCTGGGCAGGAGAGAAAACTATGATTCGAGTCTCGGTTATGTATTCGAAGGGCGGAAAATTCAACTACGAGTATTATGTCGACAAACACATGAAGCTGGTCCACAAACTTCTGGATCCGTTCGGGCTGGTCAAGACGGAGGTCAACAAAGGGATTGGAGATTCTCCGTTCATGGCCATAGGACATTTGGTATTTAACACCATCGAGGATATGCAGAAAGGGCTCCAGGCCCACGATCCGGAATTGGCGGCGGACCTGGTCAATTTTTCCGATGTGAAACCGCAGTTTCAGGTCAGCGAAATAATCGCGTAGGGAATTTTCCCTGGGAGCGCGGCCGTCCCCGTCCGCATGCGGGCGAGACGCCCGCGCTCCCAGGAGGCTACCGTTCCTTCCGAATTTCGAAATCGATCGCCTGAGAGGCATTGCGCAATTGACTCTTATCTTGCTTATCCCTAACCGCTAACTGGAGTAGATATGCTCCCTCATTCATTCCGCTGTTAAAAACGAGTCTTTTCATGATCGGGATTCTTCCCAGATCGCCAACCCCGTGGAGGTCAACCGCCTCACGATTTCCTTCAAAGTATTTTTTCCCATCCTTAAAGATTGTGACCTGGGATTCCAGCATGGGTTCCTGCCCTTTGCCGGCGTTCGCATTGTAAACCATCGCGATGTAATCGAAACCCTCGCCGGGAAGATAGCTGCGCAGAGCAGGGCTTCTCGCCTCATGCCATTTTCGAGTGGAATCCGATGCATTGGTGTTCCCCTCGATATTCCCTGATTTGATATCGGATGCCTCTTTATTCTGATTGATCACGAAAATGCTTGAGAGGGCCAGGCGAGGTTTTTTCAGATCCGGAATCTGCAGGAAATGATAGGCTGAGCCGATCTTGCCGGATGCCTGGTCTCGAATGGCCGTGCGAACGTAGTAGTCACCGGAATTCTTGACAGGCAGGTAAATATTAAAATCGACCCCTTCCTTCCGGATCCGGGAAAGGTCTTCGTCATTCACTTTGAACTTGTACTGCAGGGCCTTGGAATCCTGAATTAATCCGTCGGAATTAGAGGTCATGGTCACCAGTTCCAGGGAGAGAGAATGCATGCCGTCCGGCTCGTTTGTGAAGTTTAGCTCCTTCCCTTCCAGTTGCAGCCAAGATCTCAAGAAATATCCCGGTTTCGGGGCATAAGCATAGCCGGAAGCCAGGTCGAGCTTGAGATCGCTGTAGAGGAAGGGAGAAAAAATCGCCTCCTCCAGAGTATTTTTCTCTGCAACGGAAGCGCTATTTGAACGAAGGACCGCACCCAGGTATCCATCACGACTGTGGACTTCAGTTCTACTTCGTTTCACTTTGACTTTTATCCGGTGATAGACATCAGGGCGACTCTCGTTAAAGGAATTTGCCGGAGGAATAAAGGAAATCAAATAGTATCCCTTCAATTCTTCTTCGGCCGGTCCTATTCCGTTCAGAAAGAAGTTGCTGTTTTCAACGATGATTCCCCCGGTTTTTTTTGAAAAGGGGATATAGGATTCCTCCGGCGGATTTATGGTCGGTTCCAATCCCTTCATATCTAAAGTCAGGATAACGACTCCTGCCCTCAAGGCTTCATTCGCCACCTCATTGAAGCTGCGTTTGACATGAGAATAAGAAATCACCCACAAGTCGTTTTGGGTGAAGATGGATCTTTTCGGGTCCGGGATTTTTTGCTCTGGAAAGGTAATGACTGACGACATAAAAAACAGAAACTTTCTTCCAGTCATATCCCGCAGAGTCCCGACGCAATAACGGATTGCGGCAATTTGGGCTTCAAACAATCTCAGCCTGTAGTACTCCTGAGCTTCGCCCAATGCCTGTTGGCGCATGGTAAATGCTCTGGTTTGGCCGATTGCTCGCTGCAGCTCAACGTTCCTTCCTGCAGTTTCGGCATCGACTGCAGCGCCAATATCCCGTGAGCTTCGTAGCAGCGTCGAAGCGACTCCGCAACCAGATGGACCGCAACCAATCAGCCCACCGGTTCCCCCTTTCCAGCGCAGGCTTTTGACCCTCGACAGCAATACCTCCCTGTCAGAACTGAACTGCAGCAGCGCACCGCCGCTGGTCTGAAAGATAACTGCCAGGTCGTTGGGCTGCATCTGCGTTTCGACAAACTTCTCAATCCCCATTTGAGTGTGGCGGAAATGATCGAAATCCATCGAGAGGTCATCGACAACAAAAGCGATCGTCCGCCGGATCTTGTTTCTCGGCAACATCGGCGAGGATGCGACAATGCCTGTCTTGGATAAATACCTGGATGGCGCCTGATCTTCGTTTATATACACGCAGGCACTGATCTTCTGAGGTTTGCCATCCTGATAAACTTCAAAATCACTGGAGGTAAGATCCCTGATTTGATGCCCCTTTTTATCGAGAACTACAGCGTCAATCCGGACTTCCTCGACCGCCACTTTTAAAGCAAAATCCTGTATGGGACGATCGTTCTGTATAGAAGTGGCGGCGGCCGGCTGGCCATTCGCAGTCTCTATCAGTGCAAGCCATAGACAGCCAAAGCAAAGGAAAATGCATCCAAGGCAATTCTTCGCGATAAAACCATTTGAGCCGGCTTTCATACTTTGTGCCCTCCAATGGTTCGTAAGATATTGTTAGAAAATAGAAATACGATTTAGCGATTCATTATAAATGGATTCCAGCATCAGGGCAAAAGGTTCACGCGGAGCCGCGGAGGGCGCGGAGTCCTTAATGCAGCTCAGCTGAAAGCTGACGGCTGACAGCTGAATGCCGATCCTAAAGATTCCGGCACATTGGCCGATATGTACGATTATCGAGTTACGCGTATGGACTATTCAATCTCGTTAAGTGGGATTTCTACGGCCGAGCGGAGTCTGGATCAGTCTGCGCGACTAATTGCCGCAGCTAAGCCGACCACTGATTATGCGGCGGAAGCAGTAAATATCGATCAGGCCAGCATTGCCGAAAAAGCAAACCTTCGGGTAATCTCCATACAGCAGCAGCTTGACGGCTCGATCCTCGATTTGTTTGCTTAAGGGCCTGTCAATGAACGACTGGACGGGCGACCGGCCTGCTGCTTCTACACATCCCCTCGGTATTCAAAGAGGAGTTCGAAAATTCCATTCCGGAGCCAGAAGGATTCGGCTGTGCGAAAGCCGGTCATCATACCAGCCAGAACGCGAGGCTGATGTCTGGGGCAAACCCGCATGCCTGAACCGGCATATTCATAATTGAGGTGCGATTCGTCAGCAATGCCGTATATGGTGATTTTTTCGGGCATCTCCTTTTGATCGAAGATCAGGCTGAAGAGAACCGCTCCCGGCCGACAGAATCGTTTCATGTACGTTATTAAGCTGGCCACGGCCGGAAGATCGAGATAATTGAAAAGGTCCCAGACGAGAATCACATCATAGCTGCGATTTTCGGGCAGTCCGAGCAAATGATCCCAATCCGGCTCAACGAATTCGGATTCCTCTGAAGACAAAACCGGCAAAGGCAGGCTGGAACGCAAATCGGCCACGTAGATTGAAGGGCTGAATCGAGACCAGAACTCGATATTTCCGCTTCGGACCGGTCCCAACTCCAGGATACCGCGGGGAGCGACGCTTTGAAGCCTTTGGCACAGCGCCTGAAGACCAGGCGAGTTGCACACTACAGGTTCCGGTTTGGATTTCCGTTCCATGCCAGCCCGATCGGCTTAGGTTGCCTTTACTACGATGACGGGTTTGTCCGGCGCAGACGGTGCGGCGGCATTGTCCTTGGGGCTCATATCGATGTTCCCCCTGAAATTGGACCCGTCTTCCAGCGCGACCCTGGGGGCCACAATATTTCCGCGCACGGTGCCGGATTGCCGGACAATCAGCTGCTCCTCCCCGTAAAGGTTCCCCTCTACGGTTCCTTCAACCGTTATGATCTTTCCATAAATATCCCCTTTGATTCGCCCGTTCTTGCCAACCGTAACTGTGTGACGCTGCAACTCGATTTTTCCTTCCAGGCGTCCTTCAATCGATAGGTCTTCTTCCCCGGCTAAATCGCCCTTGATGAAAATTGAAGAACCGATTATGGCCTGTTCCCTGATTGGAGGAGCAGGATTCCTGGGTACCACGGCAGGCTGTGGCATCGGGGCGGAGGATGGTTGAGGATGCGATTCCTCTGGTTCTGATTTCTTCCACATATATGGATGCTCCTTTTCCTGAGACCAGCGT
>JBEKKY010000114.1:0-9828 GCA_050010475.1 Acidobacteriota bacterium
ATACGGTTCATCGGATTCATCTGATCGGGATATGCGGGACCGGGATGGCTTCGCTCGCAGCCATGCTGAAAGACAGCGGCTATGAAGTTTCCGGTTCCGATGAGGGAGTTTATCCCCCGATGAGTGATTTCCTTATGCAAAAGCAAATCCGGGTAGCGCAGGGCTATGATCCCCAAAACCTGCAGCCCGAACCCGACCTGGTCGTGGTGGGAAACGCACTTTCGCGCGGCAACCCGGAAATTGAGTACGTGCTGAATTTCAGACTTCCCTTTATTTCGTTCCCGGAAGCCGTGAAAGCTTTCTTACTCCGCGAAAAAATACCGGTTGTCGTTGCCGGCACCCATGGCAAGACAACCACGACCGCCATGATCGCCTGGGGACTTCATTCAGCGGGACGGCTACCGAATTTTCTGATAGGCGGAATTGCCGAAAATTTCAAATCCAGCTACGGGCTGGAAGGGGGGCCGCATTGCGTTGTCGAAGGGGATGAGTATGACTCCGCCTTTTTCGACAAAGGGCCCAAATTCCTCCACTATCTTCCTTATCTTGCCGTTGTTGGAAATGTCGAGTTCGACCACGCGGACATCTATCCGGACCTTGACTCGATCAAGCTCCAGTTCCGTCGCTTTGTGCGCCTGATACCCCAACGAGGTTTCCTGGCAGTCGGAGCAGACAGCCGCGCGGCCGCGGAAATCAGCGCGGATTCGCTGTGCAGGAAAGAGACGTTTGGCACGGACACGGATAGCGACTGGAGTGCACGCAACATCGAACTCTCGGGTGACCGGTTCTGCTTCGATGTTCTCTTCGGCAAAAAGCTTTTCCGGCGCTTCCGCATGAGCATTTATGGAAACTACAACATCAGAAACGCGCTGGCCGCTACGGCCATTCTGAATCATCTGGAGGTTTCCGAAGATGATATTCGTGAAGCAATGGAGTCGTTTCTGGGCGTACAGCGTAGATTGCAGTTGAGAGCCAATGTGCGCGGTATCCGCATCTACGAAGATTTCGCGCATCACCCCACAGCGGTGCGTGAAACCTTGCAGGCTGTCCGGGACACCTTTTATCCGAAACGAATCTGGGCGATCTACGAACCGCGTTCCGCCACAAGCCGGCGCAATATCTTCCAGCGAGAAATGACGGAGTCTTTGAGCCTGGCGGATTGTATTGCAATACCCGATCTATTCAAGCCTGAGAGAGTGCCCGAGAACGAAAGGCTCAATGAGAACCAGTTAATCGACGACCTGCGCCGAATGGGCCGCGCGGCCTGGAACCTGGGCAATGTGGAAGGTATAATCCGGAAAGTCTGTGCCGAAGCCCGCGCAGGCGATTGGATAGTGATTATGTCTAATGGAGGGTTCGGCGGAATTTACGACAAGCTTCCTGCGGCTTTGGAAGCCATCAATCGTGCGAATTCCGACAAAACCTGAACGGTCAAAAGAGATGCCAAAAATTCGATTGTATGCACTGCTGGCTTTGATTTTTTGTGTATTTACTACTGCGATCCTGCGGAGTCAGCAGCAACCCAAGCAGCCCGATTCGACAAGCAACGATCAGGGGGGATTCAAGATCGGCGTGGAAGTGAACATGGTCACGGTTCCGATCACCGTCAGGAAACAGGTGGGGGGCTTTATCAAAGGGCTTCCGCAATCGGCCTTTCATATTTATGAGGATGGGAAACCGCAGGAAATTGTCGATTTCATACAGGAAGGACTGCCGGTTCGGATCGCGCTCGTGCTGGATAACAGCGGCAGTGTGCGCGCCGAGTGGGGCACGATTAAATTCTCAACCAGCAGATTTATTGAAAACCTTAAGCCCGACGACCGATTTGCGATCGTCAGCTTCAACACCGAGATCCGTTTGAAAATGGATTGGACCCGCAAAACCGACCGGCTCGACGCTGTTTTGTCCAGCATCTACTGCAAGGATAATACAAAGCTCTGGGACGCGATCTACGTGGTCTCAACTGATGTATTCAAGAATGTCAAAGAGAAAAAGGCCATGATCATCATGAGCGATGGTCTGGACAACGACAGTGCTGTTTCGTACAAGGATGCGGTGCAGGCTGCGGTTCGCTCCGAGGCTGCCGTTTACGTGGTAAGCAAGACTGAAGCCGTCAAGACGCTGATGGAAACCGAATACCAGAATGTCCCGCAAAAGATGTTTGCCGATGCGGATCTTGCACTTCGCGGGCTTGCATATGAAACCGGCGGACGCGTGCTGTATCCGAATAGCTTCGGCCAGCTGGATAATGTTTATGCGCAGGTCGACGAGGAATTGCGCAACCAGTATACGGTCGGGTATCTATCGACCAACGCCGTGAAGGATGGATCCTATCGCCACATCGATGTCAGGGTCGAGGCGCAAGGCGCCGCGGTTTCCGCACGCCCCGGTTACTACGCTCCTGACGAACTGAAGTCTCATCCCAAAATGTAATAAGAGCTGGATTTTGCCCGGGAACGCCGGCCTCTCACCGGCAAAGACATCTGCCAAAGCAATGAATCGTTGCCGGAAAGTGTTGCTCCGGGACTGCAGCACTCAAAGGGAACCAATCGCCGCAAGGCGGCGGGCGGTTGGGGACTGTCAAAAAATTGTTTTAGAAATTGCTTGACAGAAACAGGCGGCAGACTTACTTTCCTCATTACCCCAGTAGTTCCCTCGAATTCAAATATCCTTTCAAACATTTGAATTGGAGGGCTGCCTGGTGCACAATCCCGCCGCTTCCTCTATTGCTTGCCCGTTTTATGTTTCCGAAAGCTCTGCGCTGGAGGAATATGCAGCCGGCCCAGAACACTCCAAATGGACAGAGGACGAAATCGCGGCTATCCGCAGGGTCCTTTTGAAGCTCACCGCACTCCGGATCCTGAATCCCACCGATGCCGAAGATCTGGTACAGGACACTCTGCTCACGATGCTCACAAAATATCCTGGATCTGAATTGGAAAAGGGACTGCTGGTCTGGAGCATGGGAATTTTGAGAAAAAAGGTGGGAAACTACTACCGCAAAACGCAGCGGTTCTCCTATTTCAGTGAACAGGATTCCTACGATCCGAAATTGACCCGCGAATTGTCTGCGATGCCGTCTCCCGAGGCGAAAGTGTTTCACGAAGAGCTGCAGGATCTCGTCAAAGAGACTCTTGCGCAACTCCCTTTCGACCAGCGCCAGCCCATTGAGCTTCTGATTGCCGGATTAAACTCGGGAGAGATCGTGAAGCAGCTTTACCCTGAACGCTATCAGAACGTAATGAATCGCATCCACCGCGGGCGCAAGAAACTCGCCAAAGAGCTGGCAAAGTACGGATACGGTCCCGATGCAAAACCCGGGATGTGCAAGATGAAGCGATGTAAGAAAAAATGACGAATTACGAACGACGAATTACGAATTGTAGAATGCCAATTTTTTTCAATTCGTAATTCGTCGTTCGTAATTCGTCATTCAAGACAGGGCCCGGCGGCGTTGTTGAGTTTGTCGGGGGACGGTGGTTGGATTTGGCCGCCGCCGGGATCTTATTTCTTATTGAGAATGTTTCGCGAGCGGGCGTTTTATTTCACAAAATATTTTATAAAAACCAAATAAAAACAAAATCGCCACGGATTTCACGGATTAACACAGATTCAAATTTGTGTTGATCCGTGAAATCCGTGGCGTTTGGTTTTTTTAGGACTGAAGAATTACGTTGGCCGTACAGGTTGAAAGTACACGCTCGGTCGTGCTTCCGAACAGAACTTCGCGAATCGGGCTGTGACCGTAGGCACCCATGGTCAGGATATCCGCTTTCCCCGAAGCCACCATTTCGCAGATTACATCCGCAGGCTTCGAGCTGATTTTTATCTCTTTCCTTGGCGTGACTCCGTGATGGAAAAGAAATGCTTCCGCGGGGGCCAGCACCTCCTGGCCTGCATCTTCGGATTGAGCGACCGTAAGCAAAGTGCAGGAGACTCCCGGTCGGGCAGCAAGCTCAGCCGCAACCAGCAGAACGTGAGCAGCATGGCTGCTCCCGTCATAGGCTATCAGGATGTTGCGGATTTCACTGTCTTCCCGGAATTCTGTTCCTGCCACAAAGACCGGACGGACCGAAGATCGAATAGCCGGTGCAACCAATGCATCGACATTCTCCGGTGAGCTGGCAATTCGGTTATATCCAGTTCGAGAAAGGACGACAATGTCATGGGCCACGGCCGTCCTGCCAATTACTTCGCCCGGAATTCCAGTCTTGATCTCCGTTGAAGAAGGGATGCCTCGGAAAACACATTGGTCCGCGAATTGGTTCAGGCGTTCCTTGGCAATGGCTGTGAGGTCCTGCATTAAAAACTGACCTTCCTTCAGAGGAGGAGCGATGACGGACGGCATGAAACCATCGGGGCTGCCGAGAACGGGAACTTCGAAAGCCGCGATATCAATCACCGCGAGCGCATGGACATGGCTCCCCTCTTTCCGGGCAAGCCAAAAAGCATAATTCCTTGCACTTGCATCATAGGGTGATTCTGCTAAAGCGAGCAATATCGAGCGAATCATGGCACCTCCGTGTCGATTTACGATTTTTGATTGACGATTGACGATTGGCACAAACCGTTAATTCGTCAATCGTAAATCGTCAATCGTCAATGGCTGCTATGCTACGCCCAGATCAGACTTGATTTTGAAAAAGTTCATGATGTCACGACGCGAAACAATACCTTTCAATTGCCCATTTTCAACTACGGGCATGCGGCCAATATCGCCGGACACCATTCTGGAGAGTGCATCACTCACATCATCGGTCGGTTTCAAACAGGCCACAAGCTCAAGAGGAGTCATGATGTCACGGACTTGTTTGAATCCCCAAAGCTCTTTGGAAATCGACTTCACTCCGTCCAACGAGACCATTCCGACGAATTCGTCACGGTTGAAAACGGGAAAATGGGTGAACTGGTGCCTGTACATGTAACTATGCACAAGTTCCTCTATCGAGAGCAGCCAGTCGACAGATACAATGTTCTCCGTCATTATTTGCCGCACTTGAACTCCCACCAGCGCCCGTTTCAGCATGACCCCCTGGTAACTCCCGACCGCCGACTGTTTCATGAATAGACCTAGGAAAATGATCCATAGTCCCGAGACATAATTCTGGTTCAATAGAAACTGCAGAATGCCGAGTATGATTAGAAATATTGCAAAGCCGTTGCCGATCTGGCTGACGACTTTCGTCGCACGAGCCATGTCATCCCAGTGGTCCCAAAGAACAGCCCTCAGGATCCGTCCCCCATCGAGGGGAAATCCCGGAATCAAATTAAACATCGCAAGAAAAATGTTGGCCCATGCAAGCCCGATCGCAATTCCCGCTGTCGGCGGCATCCTTTTGTCAGTGAGACAAAGGAGGGAGGTCCCCAGAAAAAACATGCCGAGGGCGATATTGGCCGCCGGGCCAGCCAGAGCGATCAGGAACTCCTGGCGGCCGTTCTTAGGCTCGGACGCGGCTTGGGCAAGTCCTCCAAAAATCAGCAGCCGGATGCTCGTCACTTGCACTCCGTGCTTGATGGCGACAAAAGAATGAGCCAGCTCGTGAATAAGGATCGAGATGAAAAAAAGCACAGCCGAGACTGTCCCCATTATCCAATACTGGTGAGTTGTATATTGCTGATGGGACAACGGGAAATAGCTCTCAATGTTGGTGTAGGTCATCGGAAAGGTGTAGATCACGAGGAAGAAGATGATAAACCAGGAATAGTCGATTACTATCTCGATCCCGCCGATGCGACACAAACTAAAACCGCCGAGCTTCATATGTTTTACATATATATCATGAAGCGGCCGGAGTGGCTATGCAACACCGATAGTTTCCCGTTCCCCGTACGGAATGTTAACCCGGGAAAAGCTCCAATGATGAACATTCCCGAATTGTTTTCGATTGCGATTCCGATACCGACTTCAACAGGGAACGGGGAACGGAAAACGGGGAACTCTTCCATGAAGTCTTATGAATGCCCGTCCGGAATAGGGGAGTCGGAAAAAACCTCGGCTTCGAATATGTGAATCATGGTTTGCGGATCCTGCCATGCAGATTCAGGCAAGCCGGATTTACGGCAGGTCTGTTCCAAAAACATAATCCGGTCCCACCCATATTGCGTTGCCACCTGCGGCAACAGCAAGCCTCGGAAGTGTCCTTGAACGACGTAGAGTCCGTGTTTTCCAACCTCGATTTCTTCGATCTTCCGGATGCGATGGAAAGGAGTCAGGACAGATATTTCAATGCTCAATTCCGGAAGCTCCTGCCGTTCGACAGGAATGAACCGCGTATCTTCAAGAGCGGCGCTCAAAACACAGTGCTGCACGATTCGGTAAAGTTCCCGATCGGGAGACAACTGGCCGATGCAGCCACGCAGATTGTCTCCGCGATGTAAAGAAACGAAAGCCCCCTTTCTCTCGATCAGGCCTCCGCCCGAAGAATGACACTCGGGAACAGCTTTGTTGTTGAAGTGAGAATCCAGCGTCGTTCTTGCAATTTTCAGGAGTGCGGCTTTTTCGGTGGCGTCAAGCATGACTCTCCTCCCGCTCGCAAGTTTTAAAGGCCTATCCGTCACAATTGCAATCGAGCAAGTGGCGCCTGCTGTGATGGGACCGATCCTTGGTCAGGCGTCGAAGGCCCCAAGGGCCTGTCAATGAATAACGTTTGCACTTTGGCGCGAGCGCCGGGCGGGCAGATGAGAGCTGCCGCGCCCCCTTCGGGCTGCGGCCCGCAGGCCAGCAGCAAAGTGGAAACGTTATTCATTGACAGACCCTAATTTGTTTTGCTCTCGCGAACGCGCGAGCTTTCGAAGCCTTCGGAGCTCACGCCGTTCGGCAGCCCTTTGCTTGCGCCGCTCGACTATCTTCAATCGTCTCCGCTCACGGTATTTGATGCTGCTGTCAAGTTTTGACCAGAATTCGCGGAAATACTGCACCATGGATATGAGTGCAAAAAAAACAACGGCCCATAGCAACACCTTTGCGGTGCTCTGGACCCAACCGCCATATTTGTATCCTAGAATCAAGCCGACTACCGCTGCGACCTGCGTGACCATCTTCCCTTTGCCCAGGGTGGAGACATCGATGGAAAACCCTTCATGAGCTGCAATGCTTCGAAGGCCGCTGACGGCAAATTCGCGTCCGATAATAATCACCACCATCCAGGCCGGTGCTATTTTGAGTTGCACCAGGGCAATGAGTGCGGAGGAAATCAGCAGCTTATCCGCAATAGGGTCCAGAAGGCGGCCCAACGTAGTCACCTGCTTTCGCCTCCGGGCAAGATAGCCGTCCAGCAGGTCCGTCAAGGCGGCCGCCAGGAACAGACTGGCGCCCCACAATGCCCATACCCGGATCTCCAGCGTCAGCAATGCGGCGACCACAATCGGGACCAGAAAAATTCTGGCCAGAGTCAGCGAATTTGGAAGATTCATATACACGTTAACATTAACACAAAATTCTGATCGGCGAATACATCTGGATGCAAGGTTTCCCGTTTTCCGTTTCCCGTTCCCCGTTGGGTTTGTTGATATGGGCAAGCCACAAATAGGAAAGAGCGAGTGCCTGCTCTGAATCTGATCTCTGCACCTGCCCAATGTTCCAACGGCGACCGGAAAACGGGGAACGGGGAACCTTCCTGTGGTATCATGCTTTGTTTGCGGAGGCTAAAGAAACATGATCAAAGCACTAATACTCGCAGGCGGCAAGGGAGCACGCCTGCGCCCGCTCGCACTTCAAATACCAAAGCCTATTGTCCCCCTTGCGAATATCCCGTTCCTTTTTTTTCAGATCGATCACATCAAGCGAGCCGAGATTACGGAAATCATTCTTAGCCTTTCGTATCAGCCCAGAAAAATAACAGACATCTTTGGTGACGGAATGCAGTATGGCGTTACCATGCGATATACGCATGAAGACCTGCCCCGAGGTACTGCGGGCGCTTTCAAAGCAGCCGAAAATCTCATCGACGACACCACGATCGTCCTGAACGGCGACGTTTTAACCGATACCGACCTGCAGGGAGTTCTCGAATATCACAGATCCAAGAAAGCGGAAGCAACAATCGTTGTTGCGCGTGTGATGAATCCCGTCGGATACGGACTGGTGGATGCGGATGCAGAGGGGCGAGTAGTGCGTTTTACCGAAAAGCCGCCTGAAGACGAAGTGACGGGTGATACCATCAACGCCGGAATCTATATTCTCGAGAAATCCATACTGAACCGCATTCCCGCGGAAGGGGCTCAAAGCTTCGAGCGCGACCTGTTCCCCGCAATGGTGCAGGAAGGGGCCCGGGTTTACGCATACCTCACACACGGTTACTGGCAAGATATTGGCAGCCCCCAGAAGTATCTCGAAGCGACTTTTGGAATCATCTCCGGCAGAACCAAGATGCCCAGCTATCCCCAAAAAGCCTGCCCGCCCAATAATTGGGAAAAGCACCAAGTCTCCATTGACGGCTTTACGGTTCTGGACGGACAGTGCGTAATAAAACCGGGGGTAGCCATCGAAAATTCGGTCCTTGGAGAAGCATGCCGCATCGAAGAAGGCGCGCTCATCAAAGATTCCGTAATCTGGAGCGGAACTCGGATCCTGCCGAACGCGCGCATTGAAAGAGCGATCGTCGGCCGGCAGTGTCATATTGGAGAGGGCGCGCGACTACGACCCGGAACCGTTCTGGGAGATAAATCCATCATCTCCGATTTCAGCGTTATTTAATGGGGACGCCACCCTATTTCGCCGGATCAGCTGCTATTCAAACGAGAGTGAGAAAGCGAAACAGGGGAGCGTCCCCGGCATTCACTTTTTCACCACAAGGTCTCCAGCCGCCATTTCCGAAAGGCTGTTGATGATCTTGCCGGTCGAAATGCCTTCACCAACTTCGACAATCACGATGTCGCCAAGGATTTTGGGAGGAAGAGTTCGCCTGGAAAGAATTGAGTCCAGCTTGTATCGGTAAAATCCGTTGCGCATCGGAGAATAGGTCGAATCGGCAACGGTCGCGCCCACGACCATGTCTTTTGGTTCAAATGCAGGATATGGACGAAACACAATGAACTGGTCGCCAGGCTTCACGCCATCCCGCTTCCCGAGTTGAATGAAACAGAAATGCCCTGCAGCCAGTTCTCGCGCGTCATCTCTTGCCAGCAGAATAAAGCCTGTCAGCCCCGGAGGAATCGGAGTCAGAAGGTTGGATGTGCTCCCGCTGAACTCAACAACGGGTTTGGGTTTGATTGGAACGACCAGGTCGCCCTTCAGCACGCCTTCGCAGGACAGAAGGACGCGCGCTGTTGCGCCTTCCTGCGCGACGGCTTCGATCTGAACCGTGCCGATGTCTTTGTAATAGGAGCCCAGTCCCGCTCGTGTCAAGGGATGGCGGACTCTACCTTCGAGGCGGACGACGCGTTGCACAGTCCCAATTTTTAAAGCGGAAACTCCGGAACCGTTAAGGTATACGATCTGGCCTGCCGTAGCCAGAGTAACCATTCCTTCGCCCTCCACGCCCGCGACATAGACATCCTCCGGCACTTTCGTTTCCTGGATAGAACCGATGCAGGCCATTTCTGCCGGATTTGTCACTTGAAACGCAAATAGAAGCAAGAGTGTGATCATATCAATCAGATCGGCGGATAGTAGGGAGAATTTAGTGATTAAGATCACGATTGGTGTTGGAAATTCAGCCAAACCAGCGGGGTCGGCATCGGAATCGGGGTCGAAAAAGATTTGCTTCGATCCCGATTCCGATACCGACCCCGAAAAAGCGAGGGATCGAGGTTAGGGCCTGTGACAAAATAAGTGACGCACTTCGCTGCAGGCCCCCAGGCCCGCTGGCAAGGCGCGAGCGACGAGCA
>JBEKKY010000115.1:0-14317 GCA_050010475.1 Acidobacteriota bacterium
GGGAGAATCCTTTTACGATCCCGGGGATCCTGACACGTCTCGAATGTTTTGGGGGAAAAACCGCGGGATCAATCCGGCGGAAATAAATGACGGGGTCGTGACGATCCGAAAGAAGCGAGGGTGACCATGCAAAAAAGGGCTCTCGTTTTCGTTGGATTTCTTTTCTTATCCTCCTCCTGTCTCTTTGCCGGCTTCATTCCGTCGGAGTGGGATCGCTACTGTAGGAAATGTCACATCGACCGTCCTGTTAACTCCCTGTACGATCCTTCGATCAAGGCCCATTCCCAGGTTTCTTTGTCCTGCGTCGGATGCCATCGCGACAAGGGGATTGCCGGACATGTGAAAGAATCCAACGAAGCTTTCCGCCTCCTTTTCCAGGATATGACGCTCCCTCCGGATGTTCGTCCTTCAAAAACCTCTTCGGTAACGAGCGAGGAATGCCTCAGATGCCATCCGTATATTCGGGAGGTGGATGAAATTTCTCAGACAAAGCTTCCGAAAGCTGTTCGCCCGATAAAGCTCCGGGCCGCCCATGGTCAGCACTGGGATTACAGGACCTTTTCGCCGGAATTGAGGGAGAAACTCGAATCTTTGCTGGCCAGGAAGGCAAAATATCTGCTTGCCCGGACCGAACAGGTTGAGTCCAACCGTCTATCCCAAATTGAAAAAATGCAGTGTGCGCGCTGTCACGAGCGTTTCCGGAAAGATAGCCCGGGAGGAGTCGATCCGAATGTGAATATCGCGATGAAAAACCCGATGGAGTGCACAACTTGTCATGTCGCGCTCCGCACCGCTGTCCATCCGGGAGACACTTCTCCGCTCCCGAGCGCCATTTCGTGCGAGCGTTGCCACAACGGGAAACTGCATCAGAAAATGATTTTCTTCCCCGTCGATTCCGGGACCAACGACGACTGCCTGCTTTGTCATCCCGGATACACGCGGGAAGAGCTCGCCGTCATCAAGCCGACTCAGTTCATCCATGAAAGCACGGGAGTACTGAACGGTGCGAATTCTAAAAAGGCCGGGAGCGCCGGCGTCCCGCCGGCTATTTCACAGCCCATCGTAGACTTTGCCGGCTCGAAACGCTCTCCCGGCCCGGATTTGTTGCGCATTGAATCTTTGTGAGAGGGAGGTGCCGCATGATGCAGAACCCAGGAACGCGCCAGAAGCCCAAAACCGAGCCGATCCTGCTCAGGATTCTTGAGATCAAAGAACCCCCCGTGGCACGCTGCCGGCTGCTTTCCCGGGGGCTCGAACCTTACCACCGTCTTGGCTCGATCGGCCTTGAAGCGGCAGGAGACAAAGGATGTATGGCGTGCGGCAACTGCATCGATTCCTGTCCTGTGCTGCGGAAAGAGCCCGCTCGTTTCGGAATGACCGATCAGCGCACATCGATGGCGCTGGAAGCGCTCGTTTCGGAGGACTGCGAGCAGTGCTATTCCTGCATCCTGGCGTGCCCCCAGGTCGACACGGATATCAAAGATTATATCGTCGACGATTATGTGTCCGAGGTCATCCCGCAATCGAAAAAGCTCAAGACGCTTTTGGATCACTATCTATTGATCCCTGCAGCTCTTCTCATCGGGATCGTGCTTGGGCTGTTCATTGCACGTTGAAAGTAAAGGAGCCCGAATATGAGTGACACTCAGGAATCCAAACCGATGATCGATGAACCGAAGGTACCCATCTTCATAATGGGAAAACGCTACATGGTTCCTGCTTCTCTGACCATCCAGAAGGCCATAGAGTATGCTGGTTACCAGCTGGTACGCGGCGTAGGGTGTCGTGGAGGAATCTGTGGCGCCTGCGGCACCGTCTATCGCGTTCCCGGAAGCTACACGATCAAGGTTGGGCTTGCGTGTCAGACCGTTGTAGAGAGCGAAATGCGTATCGCCGTGCTTCCCTTCTTCCCCGCCAATCGGAAGGTCTACAACATTCGCGATGTGCTGCCCACGCCGGAGATCTTTGTACAATTCTATCCTGAGATCATGCGCTGCATGGGATGTAATAGCTGCACCAAGTCCTGCCCAATGGACATCAATACCATGGAATACATTTCCGCAGCCATCCGGGGTGATATCGAAAAGTCCGCCGCTCTCTCCTTTGACTGCGTCATGTGCGGTTTGTGCACTGCCCGCTGCCCGGGCGAACTCGGCCAGTACAACATTGGGATCCTCGCGCGCCGCATCTATGGCCGTTATATCGCTCCAAAGGCAAGCCATGTCCGCGAGATGGTCGGACGAGTCACCCAGGGGAAATACGAAGAGGAACTGTTACGGCTCATGGCCGCGCCAATGGAAGATCTCAAATCAATTTATACCGGGCGCGAGGTGGAACCGGAGCTGAGTGAAAATAACTGGTTCCCCAAGAACCAGGAGCACCTGTAATTTTGAGCTTGAAGGAGAGATCTGTATGGGATATCCCCCGGAATTAAAAAAGCTGATCCAGAATGTGGAACGTACGCGCGCCGAACGGATTTCGGCCAAGAAAGCCGGCAGAGAGTTCCGCGCCTTGACGCTCGAGGAACGCGGGCAGATGCTTCAATACCACCCTGACTACAAAGAGGAGGGGCGCCGGGAGCTCGTGGCAGGCCCGAGCAAGGGATACCGGATCGCCCATGAATACTGTGATATTCTGGAAGCCTACAGCCGGTACAATCCGGACGATATCGATCTGAAAAGTATTAACTACACAACCGATGTCCTGGTGATCGGCGGCGGTGGAGCTGGAACCGCCGCCGCGCTTCTTGCCGAAGAGCAGGGTGTCCGGGTTTATATTGCCACAAAGCTGCGCCACGGCGATGCCAATACGATGATGGCTGAAGGGGGAATTCAGGCTGCCACCAAGGTCGGCAAGGATTCTCCCTATTTTCATTACCTCGACGTTCTCGGAGGAGGTCATTTCGTCAACGATCCGCAGCTGGCCTACACCCTTGTCACCGAGGCTCCGGGTGTTATCGCGTGGCTTGAAGACCTCGGCTGCATGTTGTCGAAATATTCTGACGGGCAGTTGAAGACAATGCACGGTGGGGGCACGTGCCGGAAACGGATGCATTATGCCGCCGATATTACCGGCGCAGAGATAATGAGGACGATCCGCGATGAAGCCCGCAACCATCCGGGCGCCATCACACTCCTGGAGTTCTGTCCGGCGGTGGAGCTCATTCTTAACGAGTATGGCCACTGTGAAGGGGCGGTGCTGTTCAACCTCGACACCCATGAATACTACATCGTCAGAGCTAAGGCCACTGTCATGGCAACCGGCGGCTCGGGGCGCCTTCACACCCAGGGCTTCATGTGCACCAACCATTATGGCGCTACCGGCGACGGACTAACGATCGCTTATCGCGCAGGGATCCCCGTCCGCTTTCTGCATACGATCCAATATCATCCAACGGGCGCCGTATTCCCTGAGCAGGCCGAGGGCCTCCTCATCACGGAGAAAGTCCGCGGGGCGGGAGCCCATGTCCTTAACATCGATGGCCAACAGTTCGTTTACGAACGTGAACCGCGCGACGTCGAGGCGGCGGCGATTATCCGTGAGTGCACGGTCGCGGGGAAGGGAGTTCCAACCCCAACCGGCAAATGGGGAGTGTGGCTCGACTCACCCATGATCGAAATCCTGTCGGGCCCCGGCACCATCAAGCAGGAATTCCCCGGAAAATACATACTGTTCAAGCGCTACGGAATTGAAATCGATAAGGAGCCCATGCTTATCTATCCGACTCTGCATTACCAGAACGGTGGGCTTTTGTATGACAACAAGGGGAAGACTTCAATCCCGGGCCTCTTTGTAGCCGGCGAGGTCGGCGGGGGTGTTCATGGTGAGAATCGCCTCATGGGAAATTCGCTTCTCGACGTCCTGGTTTTCGGCCGCATCGCGGGCCGTAGCGCTGCCGATTATGCTTTGAAGGAATACAAGTCCGGCCGTCTGCATCTGGACCACGTCCGGCGCTACAACGAGGAACTTAAGAATGCCGGAATCCCTAAATCGAAAATGGCGCCAATGCTTCTTCCGGATTATTCGAATCCCGTGGTGAGGCACCGGCAGCTCACAACCGACTATCACGGCACGCTTCGCGAATAAAAAAAGCCGGGAGCGCCGGCGTCCCGCCGGCTCTTTTTCAGAATTTCGAATCTTGCACAGCCTGATGCAAGCCGTAAAGGAGCCGGCGAGACGCCGGCGCTCCCGGCTTTTTCACATCGGACGCTTGTTTTGCTCAAGCAGTGTGACCAGTTTTTCCAGACGTCGTCGGCGGGTTTCTTCCTGTTTTGCATCCATATAAAAGCCGGCGAACAGTTTTTTGACTGACGGTGGCATCTTTTGAAAATTGCCGGCAGCCTGAGGATACGGAATAATCACCTGAGCAAACCGGTTGATATCTTCAGACGTAACGATCATTCGCCTCTGGGGATCCCACAGACCATCCTGTTTAGCCCTTTCGATTGCTTGCCTGCCGGATGAAGTCATCCTTCCACGCCGGATCAGCCTCTCTGCGGTTTTTTTGTTTTTCTCAGACCACTTGCTTTTGGCGCGGCGAGGAGAAAAGAATTTAACATATCGTGTTTCATCCACTCTCTTCACCAAGCCGTCAATCCAACCGAAGCAGAGAGCCTCTTCCAGAGCTTCTTCAGGGGTCAGGGTTTCGATCGCATTGTTCTTGCCGAAAACCAGCCAGAGGCCTTCGCGCCTGGAGTGGTTTTTCAGGAGCCAGATACGGAAAGCGTTTCGGTTTTTGAAAACAAGCTGTTCGGGCATCGGCTTCTTCCGGAATGCAGGCCCCATTATCGCATATAAAGAATCCAGATTCCCCGGGAGCGCGGCCGTCCCGGCCGCAAATGCGGGCGAGACGCCCGCGGTCCCGGGGGGAATGCTTTCTTCTGAATTCTGACTCCTGAATACTGACTTCTGATCTTTCTTTGTATAATGTCCCACGAAAGGGGCCAACTCATGCGATCGATAACTTTAGGTATCTTCTTGTCTGCGCTTTGCGCGATTCTGGGAATGACCATTGTGGTTGCCCAGCAGCCTAATTCACAAACAGCTTTAGAAACCCAACAAGATCATCAGAACATGATGACGCAGCTCGGCATCAAGAAACTTCGTCCAGGCCCGAGCGGAAATGAGAAGGATCCCAACCATGCCAATTACGACGAAAGCCTGGCCAATCCTTTTCCGAACCTGCCGGAAGTGCTGAAACTGAAGAACGGGAAGAAGGTTACGAAAGCAGCGGTATGGTGGAAAAAGCGGCGGCCGGAAATCGTCGAAGACTTTGAGCGGGAAGTTCTGGGACGCATCCCCCCAAATGTGCCTAAAGTAACCTGGGAAATCACCAACACGAGTCAGGGGAAAGTCGGATCTTATCCGGTGAATGGAAAGCAGCTCGTGGGGCACGTGGATAATTCGTCGTTCCCGTCAATCCATGTCGACATTCAGATGATATTGGTTACTCCCGCCGAAGCCAAGGGACCGGTTCCTGTAATGATGATGTTCATGTTCGGTACTGGATATTTGCCGGGGACAACACCTCCGCCCAGCCCCGCGGGACGCGGATTTGGCCCGCCTCCGGCCGGCAGCGATCCGCCTGCGACGGAACAGCTGATTGCCGATGGCTGGGGCTATGCGTATATCAATCCGACCAGCGTTCAGGCAGATAATGGCGCGGGACTCACCAAGGGCATTATCGGTCTGGTCAACAAAGGACAGCCTCGAAAGCCGGATGATTGGGGTTCTTTGCGCGCTTGGGCCTGGGGCGCATCGCGCGGCCTGGACTATCTGGAGACCGACAAAGCCGTAGATGCAAAACATGTCGGTATTGAAGGTGTTTCACGATATGGGAAGGCTGCACTCGTCACCATGGCGTTTGATACGCGGTTTGCAGTCGTGCTGGTTGGTTCTTCCGGCGAGGGTGGCGCCAAGCTGCATCGGCGTAATTGGGGAGAAGCCGTGGAGAACCTGACGGGTTCCGGCGAGTACCATTGGATGGCGGGCAATTTCCTGAAGTATGGCGCTGAGGAAGCCGGCTTCGGAAGCAAAAACGCGGGCGATCTGCCCGTGGATGCCCATGAGCTGATCGCGTTGTGCGCGCCGCGCCTCACCTTTATCAGCTACGGCGTGCCGGAGAAGGGGGATGCAAAATGGCTTGATCAAAAGGGCAGTTACATGGCAACCATCGCAGCGGGTCCGGTTTTCCGTCTGCTGGGTGCAAAGGATTTAGGCAAGGGTGATGACTACAAGACAGCAGAGATGCCCCCGGTGAATGTCGGGCTTCTCGATGGTCAGCTCGCCTGGCGGCAGCACGACGGCGGGCACACTGACGGTCCCAACTGGAAATATTTCATCCCCTGGGCCGACAAATTTTTCAAACGCCAACCTGCAAAATGATATTTGAGGCCCGATCATGAACAGATTCGCTGCGCTCGCATTGCTAATAGTGGTGAACAGTTTTTTCGATCTTCAACCATCGTGCAGCGCCCAAACGGCAGCGGTGACCCAGCCGCGGCTGGAATTTCCACTTTGGGTCGGAGACGCTCCCGGCGCGCTGGGCAAGGAGGCAAAAGATATCCCAACGCTGACACCTTACTTTGCGCCGCCTGGAAAAGCGACCGGTGCGTCCTTCATCATTTGCCCCGGCGGCGGTTATGCCGCGTTGGCGCCGCATGAAGGATATCAATATGCACTCTGGTTGAATGAGCAAGGAATTGCGGGATTCGTGCTGAAGTACCGGCTTGGTTCCGATGGCTACCGGCATCCGGCGATGATGCAGGACGTACAGCGCGCAATCCGTTATGTGCGCGCAAATGCCGCCAAATGGAATCTTGATCCGAATCGGATCGGGGTGATGGGATCTTCTGCCGGCGGTCATCTGGCTTCTACGGCACTCACTCATTTCGACGCAGGCGATCCCGGCGCCTCTGATCCTGTCGATCGAGTGAGTTCCAGACCTAATCTTGGCGTACTCTGTTATCCGGTCATCACAATGGGCGCGGACACGCACAGCGGATCAAAGCGCAATCTCCTCGGGGACAATCCCGATCCCAATCTGGTTGAACTGCTTTCAAATGAAAAACAGGTAACCAGCGAAACCCCTCCGGTTTTCATCTTTCATGCCGTTGAGGATTCAGCGGTGAAAGTAGAAAATTCTATGGAGTTCGCCGCTGCGCTGCGAAAACACGGAGTACCGTTTGCGCTCCATCTCTATACCAAAGGAGCTCATGGAATGGGCTTGGGCAGTGCACAATGGGATCCGGGCAATCGCCATCCGTGGACCCGCGAATGCAGTCTTTGGCTTAAGGAATGCGGTTTCGGCAACGGCGACTCCAGGTAGTTCCGCCAGCGCAGATTTCATTTCATCGCGGGTTATGTCGCAACGGCAGTATATGAAAATGCAGGTTCATGGGAGTGGCAGTCCATTGAGACCTTTTTTTCGACGGGAAGGAAAAGCCAAGGGTATAATTGGCAGAAGAAAGCAATGAGAATGATCGCCCAAAAAAGCATTCTGGATTTGCGGGATCGCATTGCTGAGGAGGGCAGAAAGGATGCACACGCTTGAGATTTTTTCCGATTACGTTTGACCCTGGTGCTACTTCATTACCGGGCGTATTGAAAAACTGAAGAAGGAATATGAAATCACGATTCGTTGGCGGGCTTTTCCCCTGCATCCGGAAACTCCCGAGCAGGGGATTTCACTTGAACAGCTTTTTGCGGGCCGTCGAGTTGACATGCAGGAAGTGAGACGAAAATTGGGCGAGACCGCTGCCGAATTTGGCTTGCCTTTCCGGGGAAGCGACAAAATCTACAACAGCCGTCTTGCCCAGGAGCTCGGTCTTTGGAGCGAGTCGAAAGACAAAGGGGACGAGTTCCACGCAGCCGTCTTTAGAGCTTATTTTGTGGATAGCAAGAACATAGCGGACGTTCCAGTGCTGGTGGAATTGGCCTCATCCGTTGAGCTGCCCGCCGATGAAGCCGCGGAGGTCCTCAAAACAAGGGCATTCAGGGCGGCGGTGGATGCAGACTGGGCCCTTTCAGAAGAGAAATCGATCACAGCTGTTCCGACTCTGGTTTTGAATCAGGATCGAGCGGTTGGCGCACAACCCTACAAAGTATTGGAAGGGCTGATGGAAGCGAATGGAGTTAAAAGGAGAATGGTTCGCACAAGCTAAGGGCCTGCAAAAAGATACCCGGAGCAAAGCTATGCATCTCAGCAGCAGGGTAACCCTTCTGGCATTCATATTGATCGCCGCAAGCCCGGCAGGATTCTCTCAGCTTCGCAAAGAAAGTGAATATTCGCAGGACCGCGTCAATACCGACCATACCTATTTTGTTCTTCACGACACGGGCGCGGCGGATTTCGGGTGGGCTTCTGAGTGGACGATGTATTCCTCGATCGATTATGCAGAGAAACCGGCATTATTCATATGGTATTTCAAGGATGGCTCGAAGGCCTACTCGCAGCAGATGGAAGATATGGGAAGGGCCGGCCAAGACCTTGGCTATCTGGTTACCAGCAAGTCTTCAAATTTAGAAGACATTCACCGCAAGCCTATCCAGCCAATGACCCGCAGCAACTATCCTGAGAAGCTGGAGTTGTGGATTGGAGAGGCTGGTGATACCGGCTTCTCACCGAAAATCCTGATCGATGCGGCTTGTTTTCATGCGCAATCCATTGAAGCGAACCGCACATACTTTTTTTCCAGCTGCAACAAATAAGAACACCAACTCAACCACAAAAAACACGAAACGCACAAAATGCCAAATCTGCTCTGCTGCTTTTCATATGTTTTAATGGTCTTGGAGGATTCCTTCCTGCTATCAAAGTGCAAATAGGGCCATGCCGACTTGCAGGACATCTGATATAAATTGATACCGGTGCATTGAATCGGAGCGAGGTTGCGCCGTGGTTTACGTTCAGTACTCTTTGAATTCCTCTCTGCCGGTCGGCGACTTATCCGAAAAACTCAGCACCGGCTTGTCGACTGCCGACGGCGCGCGCATCCGGCGTGCGCTCGAGTTTATTGCACCCATTTACGCCGGCAATCGCCTGGGGACGGGCGAAGAAGTTTCCCGGCACGTCCTCGGCATGGCCCTGATCGCGACCGCGCTGCGCCTTGACGCCGACACGCGCTTGGCGGCTCTGCTTTTCGCCATGCATCAATTCCACCCCAATAATGCAAAGGAACAGATCGAACAGGAATTCAGTGCGGATATCGCCAGGCTGGTTAGCGGCCTGCATCGTCTGAATGGATTGCGCCTCCTCGCTCCCACGCCCACATCCAGCATGCGCGATGTCCGGACGCAGCCGGAAGTCTTGAGAAAGATGGTGCTCGCCATGGTGGAGGACATCCGGGTCGTACTCCTCCGGCTCGCCAGCCGCACCCAGACTCTGCGTTATTACACAGATCATCCAGGCCCGGAACGGGAGGAAACGGCACGGGAGTCCCTGGACATCTACGCTCCATTGGCGAACCGCCTGGGAGTGTGGGAGATCAAATGGGAACTCGAGGATTTGAGTTTCCGTTTCCTGAATCCCGATACCTACCAGCAGATCGCGCATCAAATTGCCCAAAAGCGCTCCGAGCGCGAACGCTTTATCACCGAGGCCATTGCGCTTCTTAAGAAGGAATGCGAAGCCGCCGGCATTCAGGCCGAGATCTATGGACGTCCAAAACACATTTACAGCATCTGGAAGAAGATGCGCGCCAAGCAGGTCCCGCTGGAAGAAATATACGATTTACGCGCTCTCCGGGTGATTGTCGATCAAGTTGGCGATTGCTACACCGTTCTCGGCATCGTGCATCAGATTTGGACCCCCGTGGCGAAGGAATTCGACGACTACATCACCAAGCCGAAGGGGAACCTCTACCAATCGCTCCACACTGCCATGATTGCGGCGGACAGACGCCCCCTGGAAGTGCAGATCCGCACGTGGGAGATGCACGATCACGCCGAGTTGGGTGTGGCAGCACATTGGCGTTACAAGGAGGGGGTCCGCGGAACGGGCAAGCAAGATGCCTATGGCGACAAGGTCGCTCTCCTGCGCGAGCTGCTCTCCTGGCGCGACGAAATTGCCGATGCGTCGAACTGGATCGAACAATTCAAGCGCGCGGCATTGGACGACACGATTTATGTCATGACGCCCCAGGGAAGGGTCGTTGACTTGCCTCGGGGCGCCACGCCAATTGATTTTGCTTATCACGTCCACACCCAAATTGGACACCGCTGCCGGGGAGCAAAGGCGGACGGTGTTCTGGTGGCCTTGAATACGCCTCTGGCATCGGGTCAGACGGTCGAAATCGTCACAGCCAAACAGGGAGGTCCGTCTCGAGACTGGCTCAACCCACAGCTCGGTTTCCTCCGGACTTCTCGAGCACGCCACAAGGTCAAACAGTACTTTATCAGCCTCGACGAGACCCAGACCGTGATGGAGGGGCGCGCAGTTGTGCAACGGGAACTGCAGCGGGAAGGCGCCACGCAGGCCAATATCGACGCTCTTGCCGCGCAACTCGGTTATGCGAGTGCCGATGCGATGTTTCTCGCCGCCGGCCGCAACGAATTGGGGCAGCGCGCCATCCAGCAGGCGTTACGAGGTCCGGTTCCAGCGCCGGAACCTGCTCCGGAGTTTGTGCCGCGCAAGAGCAGAGTCGGCGGGAAAAACGACGGTGTCCTGATCGTCGGTGTGGATAAGCTGCTGACACAGTTAGGGCGCTGCTGCAAGCCGGCGCCCCGCGATCCGATTCAGGGCTACATCACGCGCGGCAAGGGGATTTCCATTCACCGAAGGAATTTCGCCGGCATGGCCCGGCTAAATCCGGAGCGGGTGATCGCTGCCGATTGGGGCGACAGCGCCCAGGCGGGGGAATCCGGTGGGGCGGCTTACCCCGTCGATATTGCAGTCGAATGCGCGGACCGCACCGGGTTGTTGCGCGACATTACCGAGGTCCTGTCCCGCGAGATGATCAACGTAACCGCGGTCAACACGATATCGCGCCAGGGGAAGGCCTACATGAATTTCACGATGGAGGTCACCGGCATAGCACAGCTGCGCACCCGCCGCGCCTGAGCCGCGTGGTGAAGGAAGACAAAACTGCTATCGAGCATTATTGTGTACAGTTGTGCCCGCACTCATCCCCGATTCCGAAATTGGGAATATTTGAAATAGGTCCTTATTCTTCATATTCAATAAATTAACCCTTGGAAATCCAATTTCGCCGAAGTTGGATTTTGTGCCGCACCTTCGGCGCTCGATGCAAATTACATCACCAGGCGCGAAGCGCCGGCAGAGTAGTAGCCCCGGCCGTAAGGCCGGGGACTGGAGTTTATACATTTGCGTCGGGAGGATCAGGCCCAAAGGGCCGGCAGTGGATAGGCCCGGCCGTCAGGCCGGGATAAGCGTCAGGATGAAATCGAGCGCCGAAGGTGCGGCACCTTGCATCCATACCCCAATTTCGGAATCGAGGCTCATTTCATCGCAGACCGAGCCTGGCTTTATCATCTTCGGAATGCCATGTCGTGTGAGTACTACCTTTGTGCCCGGTTAATCCCCCTGCTATGAAGAAACTCCGCATTCATTCATAACGCTGTATCCTGCAGACACCGCCCCTGAGATCTAGAAGAGATACCGCATCGTGCCATACCCGATATGGGTCCGATAATTGGGGAATGCGTAAATACCACTCAGGTAGCTCGTGCTTGTCCCCGTGCCGATCGTGTACTGATATCCGTTGGTCTGATCGTCGCTGTAGACATATTTTTCATACGCATACCCGGCAGTCAGTTCCACCTTTGTGGTAAAGCGGTACACAGCGCGAGGGCTGATAGACTGATGCCTGGTATTGTCGTATGCAGTGACAGGGAACAACAAGGCTGCGGGGGTGCCGCTTGCAAGAGTCTGCGACTGAAAGTCCACGCCCCCTCTCGTTTGCTGGACAAGCGCGGAGGCCTTTAAGGTAAGCTTTGCAGTCACCGGCCAGTCGGCGCCCAGTTCCGCTGTCCAGTTCTTGTCGTGCAGCTTTCCGGACCAGTTGAAAGCTGTCGTCGTCGCTGCAATCAGTGGATTAAAACAGTTTGGCGCCGTTGCCGGGCAGGGGCTGGCATTGACGGTGCGGTGATACGAATTGTAGTTGATCAATTCGACATCGCCGAAAAGCGTTACGCTGAACTTTGACGGATCACCATACGACACGCTCCCATAGAATTCCTTCCGGCGGTCGTTTTGCCGACCTAACGTAACGTCCTGGTAGTCGTTTTTCTTGTAGTAAGCTTCGAATCCGAAATCGAGGAACGGAATCGGCACCCAGTCGGCATTGGCTCTGACGAGGTGCTGATGCAGGTTCGCGACATCGAAGGAATGGTTGTAGCGCTCAAGGAAATACTGGTCGCCGGCGTTGAAACCGATGTTGTCGGTGAGGAAGTCCGAACGCCGATCGAGGAATTGATACTTCATCCGCACCGTCAAGGTATCCAATGACGTATTGGACCATTGCAGGAAAGCTTTCCCCTCTCTGGTCGCGTCCGCATCAAACCGGTTCCGCTTGGTGTCCAGATACACGTTGCGTATTGACACCAAAGATAGGATGAAAATCGAAGTGATTAGAAATCAAATGACAAAGAAATGGCTGGGAGACAGGGATTCGAACCCCGATCAGGTGGGCCAGAGCCACCCGTCTTACCATTAGACGATCTCCCAGCGTTAGCGCCTGTCAGCAGATTGAACTGGGAATCGAGTCTGTTCCGTTGCTGACTCTGGAAATTCCCGTCCATGCATCCTGCATGGTTGCCGTCTCTGATACCCCATTCGCGATGGAACCCGGGCGAGTCCGGCGACATCTAAATAGATTAGAAAAAATGCCACGGACTTCGTGGAACTGGTGCATTTTGCAGATTGAAATTATATCGACGTTTAGAGCTGCGTGTGATTAAATACTCCCCGCTCGTCGCATGCTCGACTGGTTCGATGTTCAAAGCCAAGAGCAACCTGCCAGTCGTTTATAGGTCACACGCTTCGTTGCTATTCCGGGCTTGCCAGTGCGAAGGCAGACGGCGGTTCAGGGCTGTATAGCAGCATTGAGCTGTAGCAGTTGATTTGCCTTGTGGAAACCCGTAAAATTCGCGACGCCAGCGAATGAGGAAGGGGGATCGATCATCCATGAAACGCTATTCTAAACTATTCCTTATGGCCATGACGGCTTTAGCCACACTCCTTTTGCGCTTACGAGGCTGCCGCAAAGGAACCCGATCTCGAAAAACGCGGAACCATGCTGCTTAATTTCATACAGAAGTACCCGAAATCCGCTCTGATGAAGAACATCGAATATTCATACACCAGCATGCTAAAGGAGCTTTCTGCTACCAAAAAATATGAACTGCTCCAGTCTGCTGCCGAGAAATGGCAGAAGCTCCATCCGAACGACGCGGGCACCCTGGCACTGATCGCCGAAGCCGCAAGAAACCTAAAAAATTATGACAAGTGCGCCGAGTGCTACGAAGAGATCTATAAGATGCAACCTTCACCCACTATGGCCAAGGAAGTTTTTGAGGCTTACCAGGATACAAATAACCTGGCAAAGCAGCTCGATTGGGCTGACAAGCTTTACAAGATGCCGGAATACGAGGCCGATTTCATGTTGCGTTTTTATTTCGTTTCGAAATACGCAGAATCTAAGAATTATCCCAAAGCAGCCGAGTACGCAAACCTCGCATTAAAATCCGCAGATCTGGTCAAGCAGCCAAATGCCGAAACTAAAGAGGCACTGGGCAAAGTGCGCCTGGTCTGTCATATCGTGATTGCCACGAATTTCATGGAAAAGGACAAATTTGCTGAGGCGCTGGCTTCCTTCAAGAAGGCAGTTCAGATCAAGCCCTCCGGAGAGCTTTACTACAGCATCGCGCAGTGTCAGGAAAACTTGAAGGATGTGGATAGTGCCCTGGTTTCTTATGCCAAGGTGGACCTTGTCCCCTGTGAAAAGCCGGAAACAGCGACCAAGGCGAAGGCACGACTGGAACAGCTGTACAAGGCGATGCACAACAACATGACGACCGGCATCGAAAAGATTTATAAAAAAGCCAAAGAGGAACTTAGTAACGAAAAATAGCAGGCTACTCCCTTCCTGAATTAGATAGCCCCGCGGAATGACAGATGTGCGTCGCCTCTCCGGGGCTCTTTTTTTGTATTGTTGAGGATCAGTGCCTGGTTACGCGGTGCTTCACAGCATCGAGGCGGGAAATTGCACGCAAGAGAGCCAATTCAGCGCGGCGGTAGTCCATATTAGGATCTTTGGATGACAGGATCCTCTCCGCCCTCGACTTCGCTTCCTGAGCC
>JBEKKY010000116.1:0-9696 GCA_050010475.1 Acidobacteriota bacterium
CGAACAGGAATTCTGAAAAAACAAACGCCAAACTGCGCTGACAGGCTGAAGCTCACCCGCTGGTCTAACTCCTTCCCTGAAAACCCCTGATACAGTAATCATTGTCGTGGAAAATCGCCTGATCAAGCGCGTACAGTTGACATATTACTGACAAACGGGACACTGGCAGCAATACTGAGGAGGAGGATGAATAATCGACACCGTTGTTGTTTGGCTATGAACAGTTTCACACGACTGAGTTATTTCTGGACCATCTTAGCACGGTTTCGTCGATCAAAGGATCAGCGTCCCCAGTTTCCCCTGCTGCATTTTCATCCTTTTGATCGACGGATTTTGAATTCCTGAATTCTTCTGCGATACATCCTCTACGTTGGGCTGCATTCTGACTGCTTTGGCATGACCGCGATTCTCGAATTTGGCCGCGCTTGTCATGCTTAATGGAGTTCAGCAAAAACAGGGTGAGATTTCCAGATGCGCGTAGAGATGTTGTTCGAACATCTCCGGCAAAATGGGATTCCTACCAGGAATGCTTTCTCTTTCCTTCCAGGAACTATGCCGGAATTGCCGGGCGCAACCCTTAATTCATAATGGCGCGGAGCCGTCTATTCTGCCGGAAAGTGCGCAGCGTTGACAGCAGCCAGTAAGGCGCTAGATTGATGGCGGAGCATAAAATCTTGCTTCTCAAAGTATCGCCGGTAGATGGGTCCTGCATCATATAGCTATATTTGAATAGCAGTCTTTTTGTAAGGTTTGGGTCGACATAGGAGATTGTTGTATTTCTGAATCCTGTCTTCGCCTTCGGATTTCTCTCGAGGGCAAGTTTGTATCCGCTTGTGCCACGCACGGGCTGATAATAGCTGATCCAGCAGCCGGCAATGCTGCGCGTCTTCCTTATGAACTCGAGTGTGTTCTTGAGGCTTTCCTCGGTTTCTCCCGGAAATCCGATGAGATAAAGATTCCCAAGCGGCAACTGGACCGCCTCATAGAGCTGTTTGAGCTTCTCATAGGCAGTGGCCGAGTCGAATCCTTTGCCCATCAATTTCAACATCCGGTCATCTCCGGATTCGATCCCGATACTGATCCTGAGGGGCTTGTAGCGTTGCATCCAGGGGATTGTTTTCTCGTTAATGTAATTCACATGAGTGAAGAACTCGCATCTGCCTTCGATAGCAATTCCTCGATTCTTCAATTCATGATACAGACTTTCCATGTGCGACGGCTTCAGAGTAAAGATGTCGTCCACAAATGAAATAAAATCCGCGCCAAGGTTGAAGAGAAGCTGAATGTTATCCGCTGTTCTCTTCGCGCTGAAAAATGAGATTTTTTTCTCGGTGTTGTGGCAAAAAGCACAATGATAGGGGCAACCTCGCGTACTCATAATATCGCGCCGGACGTCCCCGAGAGTCTTAAAATCGACCTGATCCCAGGCGGGATAGCTTTGGAAATCGATCTCCTGCGATACGAAATATTGTTCGCCGGGGCCGTCGTATGCTTCAATGCCCTGGCGTGACAAAAAATCCTTGGATTGATCCGGGATGGTTCGCGTCCACTTTCCACCGATCACAACCTTTGAGTGGAATTTGCGCTTAAGGAATAGAGCATCCTTCAGTGGAGCATCTTCACTCAGGGTCTGTAGAACCGACAGTGCCACAAGGTCATAAGGCTTGTGGGGCGCACTCATGGCTCGCAGCTGACGAATATCGTAACAGTCTACCGAATGGCCGGACCTGCGCCAGTAAGCCGCCAGATCCAACAAAGCAATCGGATTGCGTTGCTCATTCACATCTCTTCTTGTCGTCAGGAGTATTTTCATCGATCGATTCTCGTGGTGTGGCATCGGCGCATGCGAAAAGCGGCGGAATCGAGTTTGTTTTTGGCAGGACAGCAAACAAAAGAACCCGACAGCAGACAGCCGCGCGCCAATATCTTATCGACACTTCCAAGAGTGCGGCTAATCAAAAAGACTATCCGGGCGAGTGCGTCCGAAGACTCGGTTCAGCCGCTCTCCGTGGCATTGTTGCTTTCCGCCGCTCAGAACTGCGATCAATGCCGATCCGTGAACCTCCGCGATTCAATAATCCCCGGCCCCGGTCAACCCGAATGAAAACCACACGAGCACCAGGCTGCCCAGAACAGAGGCGAGTGTCGACAGAAGCGCCCGGCGCAAGGCCAGGCTGCCCGGCGCAAGCACCCAACTTCCTATGGAATAAGAAAGGGAATTCACCGCGCGCAGAACAGAACCGGCCGGGAAAAACCAGACTGCCAAAAGCATAAGGACGGCTGTTATGGCCCAAAATCGAATCCACGGGAAAGGGATCCGGACATAATTCGAAGCTTCGGATCGGATGCGGGCCATGACATTTCTTGCTAATGCGGGGGAGGGTTCAATCATCTTTTCCGAAAGGAGTATTTCATCCAGTTTGTCCCGATTCACAGGTACACCTCCTTGACTGCCGCTTGGGCAGTAATCCTCGTGTCGAGCTTTCTGCGGAGCAGTTCCCGCCCGCGATGCAGCCATGCCTTGGCCGTACCCTCCGAAACGCCGAGTAGCGCGGCGGTTTCCTTCAAATCCATTTCCCGGAAATAGAATACGATCAGCGCATCCCGGTAGCGCGGCGGCAGCACTGTTACTGCACGGCGAACCGACTCTTCCCTCTCATTCTGCTCAGCTCGATGCTGCAGTGATTCCGTTGCTGCAATGTCCGTTCTTTCGCCCAAGGGTTCCATCGGTAAGGATTTTCGCCTCAGCAAAGAGCGATAGAGATTAAGGCTAACGGCGAAAACCCAGGTTGAAAACGCGGCATCCGCCCTGAACTTATCCAGGTTCCGGTAGATCTTGAGAAAGGCGTCCTGCGCCATTTCCTCGGCTCTCTGCCGGTCGCGGCAAAAACGAAAGGCAAGATTGACCAAGGGAGACTGCCAGCGGCGAACGATATTTTCGAAAGCGGACACATTGCCGGCGAGAACCCTGCAAACATCTTCCAAGTCCCGATCGTTATCCACGCCATGTCTCCGCTAGGTACGACGCGGTCCCGAAGCATCTGGTTGCACTATATGCCCAAAAAAATGCAACCTGCAATCGAATTAGTGCGTCCCACCGGATGAATGCAAGAAAGGAGGAACAATGGACGGAGGAACAGCGGTAGTAGAAGCAATAGGCACACTGATACCGATTGCCGGCCTTGCTTTTGCGGGATTTGTCATATGGCTGGGCCTGCGGCTTAAGGAGCGGGAGTATCAAAACAAAAACGAACTGCTCAGGAAGATTGCAGAAAGCCAAGGGGATGCCGCCCAAAAAGTGCTCGAGATGATCAGGCGGCAGGACTATGCCGCGCAGGTCCGCCGGCGCGAAGGTCTTAAATTGGGGGGGCTGATCACATTGGCAGTCGGGCTGGCCTTAATGATCTTCCTGCATATGATCGAGCGCAGAGAGCCCGTGTGGACCGTTGGTACAATTCCGGCACTGGTTGGCGCCGCACTGATACTCTATGTTCTGTTTCTTGCGCCAAAACCCGAGCTGGAATAATGATCGAGGGTGCGGCAGTCTGCCGCACCCTCCGGCTTCCATGATGATGGCGCGCAGGAATTCTCAGTCAGAATTCCATCCATCGCGTATCGCCCTTTCGATGCTTCCGTACCCGCTGCTCCAAACAGTCCATTGTGCTATTGCTCAAAACATCCGCATCCACCCCTCCCATAAATAGCTCTTCCCGGATTAGGCCATCGTTAACGTTGATGACGGTTTGAGCAGGGCAATCAGCGGCATTCAAATTATTGAGCCGAATTCCGAATTCCTGAATTCTTCTGCTATACTTCCTCTACGCTGATGCATTCTGAGTGGTTTCGAATGACCGCGATTTTCGAGTTTCTCTTTAAGTACCGGCCGCTGTTATTTGAAAGAGGAAATATTGCTTTTCATCCACTCTGGCCCTCTTACATCAGCTGGCTCTTCGCCGTCACGGCGCTTGTGGGTTCGTACATTCTCTATCGCCGTTCCCCGGTTTCCCTTCCTTGGAGATATGCCCTCTCCGGTTTGCGTGCCGGCGCTTTCCTGACAGTCCTTTTTCTCTTTTTGCAGCCGGCGCTGCGCCTCAGATCGGTCATTCCCCAGAAGAGCTTCGTCGCTATCGCTTACGATCTGAGCAAAAGCATGGAAATCCGGGACGGCCCGGCAAAGGAGTCCCGGTTGGAAGTAGAACAACGTCTTCTTCGGTCGGCGGCAAATCCGTTGCTTGCGAACCTGGCCTCGAAATTCAAACTTCGTTTCTTCCGTTTTTCGGGTTCGGCAGAGCGAACCGAATCTTTCGGAGACGTTCCGCGCCACGGTCAGATAACAGATCTGGATAGGACCCTTCGCCAGATTACCGGCGAACTGGCGACAGTGCCCATCGCCGGCATTGTCCTGATCACCGATGGCGCGGACAATCATTCGGCAAACCTGGACGCGACCGCGTCGCAGTTCCGGGCGCGTAACATTCCGGTCTACACCATTGGAATCGGCTCTCCCGCTTTTCCTCGGGACACGGAAGTGTTGCGTGTTTCGGTTCCGAGAAAGGTGCTGAAGAATACGGTCGTGGAAGCAGAGGTGTCGGTGCGCTCCAACGGATACGCCGGCAGGCGCGCCCGGCTTCTGGTTCTGGACCGGGATCAGCAGCTGCAGAGTCAGGAGATCACGCTCGGCAGCGACGGCGAGGTAAAAACCTTCAAGATCAGTTTCAGCAGCCAGGATGCCGGCCCGAGAGTCTTCACCTTCAGGGTGGAACCTTTTCCCGATGAATTGATACCGGAAAACAACGATCAAACGGCCCTGGTGCAAGTCGTGGACGAGCAGCCTGAAATTCTTTACGTCGAAGGGGAGCCGCGCTGGGAATACGTGTTCCTGAGACGCGCGATTCTCCCGGATAAAAATCTTCAATTAGTGACGCTGCTCCGTCAGGCAGACAAGAAGTTTCTGCGCCAGGGCGTTGAGTCCGCATCAACGCTGGAGAAAGGTTTCCCGTCCGACAAAGCTGAGCTCTTCAAATATAAGGGAATAATCCTCGGAAGTGTCGAGGCCAGTTTCTTTACGCTGGATCAGCTTCGGATTATTTCTGATTTTGTCAGCCAGCGCGGAGGGGGATTCCTTATGTTGGGCGGCAGGAAATCCTTCGGCCAGGGTGGATACATCAATACGCCGATTGAGGACATGCTGCCGGTAGAGCTCGGGCGCAGCGCTCGAACAATGCCGGAATTTCAGGATTTGGAATTCAAGGTGCGCCCGAGCAGTTATGGGCTGCAGCATCCGATTACCAGGCTCTCCCTTGCCGAGGATGTTAATAAAAAAAGATGGGATGCGGCGCCTTCGCTGGTGGGCTTTAATCCGACGGCAGGTCCGAAACCTGGCGCAACCGTGCTGGCTCAGGGGAGCACGCCCGACAGCCGGGGACAGAGCCCGGTCATTCTCGCGTTTCAGCGCTTCGGGAGAGGAAAATCCGTAGCATTCACTACCAATACCAGCTGGCGCTGGCGGATGGGACAGGCGCACACGGATAGTTTTTACGAGCTTTTCTGGAGACAGATGCTGCGTTGGATTGTCAGCGACGTGCCCGATCCGGTGAGTGCTGCGGCTGAGAACAATTCCTATTCTCCGGATGAGTCGGTCGTTGTGCGTGCGGAAGTCAACGACTCTTCCTTCATGCCTGTCAACAACGCTCAGATTACTGCGCAGGTCAAATCCCCTTCCGGCCAGTTCAACTCCTTGCAGTTCACGTGGGACGCGGAAAAAGATGGGAGCTATTCGGCTGTTTTCAAACCGGCGGAAGAAGGAGTGTACGAAATTACTTCCGAAGCGTTTCAGGGAGCCAAGAGCCTTGGTGCAGCGAAATCCAATTTTCGAGTTGCCGAATCCGCGGAGGAATTCCATAACGCGGCGATGAACTCGATGCTTCTCAAGCGCCTTTCTGCGGAAACGGGCGGACGATATTACTCGCCGGGCGATTCCCGCACTCTTGCCGAAGATATTTCGTATATCGATACCGGATCTTCACGTTTGGAAGAAAAGGACCTTTGGGATATGCCCTTTGTGTTTCTGTTGCTGGTGGGCCTTATAGGCAGCGAATGGTTCTTCCGAAAACGTAAGGGGCTTGCATGATCAGCCGTCAGCTGTCAGTCGTCAGCCGTCAGCCTGGAGCACAGGCGTCCTACCTGCATGCTGGCGAAGCTGGCATTTGCAGCCGGGACGGCCACGCTACTGGTCGTCCACTGACGACTGACGACTGGCGACTGAGGACTATTCTCTTCTTCTTCCTCTGCCTCGGATTGCAGACGACCTACGGAGCAGAACACGACGGAAGGTGGGCGATTCTGATAGCCGGCGTGAGCGGGGATCCGGATTTGCAGAGAACGTATCTGAAAGAACTCAGGGATCTCCGCTCTGTGCTGGAAGGCTCACTCGGATTCCGGCGGGACCAGATCGCGGTTTTATTTGACGATCCTTCAAAGGATCCCGGGCTAATTCAGAACAAATCCACCCGCGAGGCTCTTCAGGCGGTCTGCAGGGATTTCGAAACCCGGGTTAAGAAAGAGGATCTGGTTTTCGTCTTTATCGAAGGGCACGGCGCCTATGATGGAAAAGTTTATAAACTCAACCTGGTAGGTCCCGATCCGACAGCAGACGAACTGGCGTCGATGCTTTATTCCATTCCCGCGCAGCACTTCGTCATCATTAACGCTACGAACTGCAGCGGAGGGAGCATTCCCGCGCTCTCCCAGAGAGGGAAGATCGTCATTACATCTACGAAGAGCGGTATGGAAAAGAACCAGACGCATTTCGGGCAATATTTCATCGATGCTTTCAAGAACAACGCGGCCGATGCGGACAAAAATGGCCGGGTGTCAACGATCGAAGCCTTTTTATATGCGAGCCGGAAAGTTGAGGAATATTACAAAAACGAGGGGAGTCTGCAGACCGAGCACCCGGTTCTTGATGACAACGGAGACGGTCAGGGCCAAAGCAATCCCACACCGGAAAATGGAGAGGGTCTGCTTGCCCGAACGACTTTTTTGGATAGCGGAATCTCCTCGACCGATCGGACGAACCTGACGCCCGAGCAACAGAAATTGGCGAGGGAAGCCAGGGATTTGGAGATGCAGATCGAAGAGTTGAAGTACGAGAAAGACAAAATGTCCGAAGCCGACTACGAGAAGAAACTGGAGGCTTTATTGCTAAGGCTGGCTCAAATCAATGCAACACTTTCAAAGTAACACGGCCAAACCGGCCTTTCATCGGCGCCTGAAGATCTCTTGTGTCCTGTGCGCTGTTGCCATCCTGGCGCTGCCTGGTTACTGCTCGGTAGCGAAGATTGCAACAGCGGATGATTATTCTCAGGGCAAAGCGGCTCTTCGCTCCGGAGACTACGCGAAGGCAAAGGTCTGCTTCGAATCGGCAATGAGCAAAAATAACAATATCGAAGAAAGCCAGGCAGGTCTGCTGCAGACTCTCCGCGAGACAGGCGCTTATCAGGAGGCACTCAAGCGCGCTCAGGAATTTTTGTCGGCGCGAAATAATTCGGCGGTGCTGCATCTGGAGCAGGGCCGGATTTTGGAGGAAACAGGCGAATACGCGAGTGCGGAAAAGAATTTGCGTCAATCCCTGATTCTTGCTCTCCCTGGATCGGCAATTCGGCTGGGCGCGCTGAGAGAACTGGGCGAGTTACTTGAAGAAACCGGCAAGCGGAATGACGCCCTGCCCCTTTGGAATCAGATCCTGGATGAGTATCGGGCAGGACGGGTGAGGGGAAGCCAATCCCTTGGGGATGTTGCGGCAGCCGCGTGGCACCGCGGTGATGCGCAGGACGCCAAAGATATCTTTATGGATGCAACCGATCCGAAAAATGGAGAGGTGTCGCTGGAGGCTTTGGCAAATTTTGGTTATTTATTCCTCGAAAAATACAATGCCACGGATGCCCTTGGAGTCTTCCGCGACTGCCTCAAGATCAATAAGACATACCCGCGGGCGTTGCTCGGGATGGCTCTTGCAAAAAAATACGAAAACGATTTCGAGGTCGAAACCTATGCGCGGGCAGCGCTGGCTGTGAATTCCAATCTCGCGGGCGCTTTGAATGTATTGGCTGAGCTAAGAATTGAAGAGGAGGACTATCTTTCGGCGCTTGTTCAGATCAAAGCGGCGCTGATTGTAAACCCGGCGAATTTGGAATCCCTGAGCTTGAAGGCTTTTTGCCTGTATATGCTTGGAGACAGAGCCGGTTTCTCTAAAATCGAGAAGCAGGTCCTCGCGATCAACCCGGTTGGCGGAACATTCTATTCCATATTCGCCGATAATCTCGCTTCACGGGGAAAATACCCGGAGGCCGTGGACTGGAGCCGCAAAACAATTGCTTTGGATCCGGAGCTCTGGGCCGCATATGTGACTCTCGGCATGAATCTGACCAGAATCGGAGATCTCGAGGGAGGGCGCAAGGCAATCCAACAGGCTTTCGGCGGCGATCCGTTCAACGTCTGGGCATTTAACTCCCTCGATTTATTCGACCAGATGGACACATTTGTCCAAAGCCGGAGCGAGCATTTCGTTTTTCTCATGTCGAAGGAAGATGCGTTGGCGCTCTCGTCCTTTGCTCCCGAATTGGCCGAGGAGGTTTACGCGAATCTCACCCGGCGATATGGTTTCAAGCCGAGTGGACCGCTGCAGGTTGAAATATTTCCCGATCACGCCGGATTTGCGGTTCGCACGCTTGGGTTATACGGACTGTCGGGAGCGCTCGGAGTCTGTTTCGGCAAAGTATTCGCAATCGACTCTCCCCACGCCCGGGAATTGGGTTCCTTCAACTGGGGATCTGTGCTGTGGCACGAATTTACTCACGTCATAACCCTGCAGATGACTGACCATAACATTCCTCGCTGGTATACCGAAGGGCTCTCTGTCTACGAGGAACACCGCGCCCATCCTGGGTGGGGAGACAATCTTACAATTGCATTCCTCGAAGCCTATAAAGCGGGAAAGCTAATGAAGGCCAGCGAACTGAATACAGGATTCGTGCGCCCCGTAAAGCCTGAGCAAGTGATGTTTGTCTATTACCAGGCAGCGCTCCTGTGCGAGATGATTGATGAAAAATATGGCTTTGAGAAAATCAGGCGATCGCTTCTGCTTTTTGCCGAGAACCAGCCGGCCGAGGACGTCTTTCGTGAAACGCTTGGTCTGAACGCAGCCCAAATGGATGCGGAATACGCGAAATACCTCGATTCACGGTTCAAAGCGATTGCTTCTCACCTCTATCTCCAGGAACCTGAAAAAACTTCCAGTGTCTCGAGCAAAGAAGACCTTGTGCGACAAGTTCGAACTACTCCGGATGATTTTCGGGCCAATCTGCAGCTGGGACAACTGCTCCGTAAAGAAGGCGCCAATTCAGAGGCCGAAGGCTACCTGAAGAGAGCACAACAGCTCTTTCCTCAATATGTCGAGGCCGGCAATCCATACGAACTGTTGGGTGAGATTTACCTCGAATCGAAACGTGAGGATGACGCGCTGGCTCAATTCACGGCCTGGAGCCGGGTCGACGGAGATTCGGCCAAGCCTTTGCTGAAAGCTGCTAAGATTTATCGCAGCCGTAAAGATTGGGATTCGACGGCGAAAATGCTGAACCTTTCCATATTCATCAATCCATTTGATCCCGACATTCAAAGGATGCTTGGAGAAGCGGC
>JBEKKY010000117.1:0-9615 GCA_050010475.1 Acidobacteriota bacterium
TAAATTCTTTCGCCGCCTCGTGGAACAGGACGAATCCTTGAGTGTAGGAAATAATCTTTGACGCGTAGAGCGCCTTCTCCAGATCATTTAAAAATTCCTGTTTTTTTCTCTTAAATTGTGCCGCCGGGCCGCGCAGCACTTTTGAAGCTTCAACCCGTTCATCCTTCAAGGCCGACAAGCAGCGGGCATATACCGCTTCGCTGATCAGGGTCAGCGGAATCCCAAGATCTAATGATACCACGCTGGCCCACTTCCCCGTCCCTTTCTGCCCTGCGGTGTCGAGAATCCTTTCGACCAGCGGTTGTCCGTCCGTGTCTTTGAACGCCAGAATGTTGCCGGTGATTTCGATCAAATAGCAATTTAGATCGCCCGCATTCCATTTTCTGAGTACTTCACTCATTTCGTCATCGGACATGCCCAGGAGTTCTTTCATCATCTGGTAGGCTTCGCAGATCAGCTGCATGTCGCCGTACTCGATCCCGTTGTGGACCATCTTGACAAAATGGCCTGCTCCGTTCTCCCCCACCCAATCGCAGCAAGGAGTGCCGTCATCTACCTTGGCCGCAATTGCCTGAAAGATCGGCTTCACCTCCGGCCATGCGGCGGGCGAACCGCCCGGCATAATTGACGGCCCGTTGAGCGCTCCCTCTTCTCCCCCGGACACGCCCGTACCGATAAAAAGAATTCCTTTAGACTCAAGATACTTTGTCCGGCGAATTGTGTCGGTAAATTGCGAGTTCCCCCCATCGATCACGATATCCCCCTTTTCTAGAAGGGGAAGAATCTGCTCAATCACGTCGTCGACTGGTTTGCCGGCTTTCACCATCATCATTATTTTGCGCGGCCTGGACAGGGATTGAACGAAGTCTTTCATTGCTACCGAGCCAATGAAGTTCTTGCCGCGGCCTCGCCCGTTCACGAAACGTTCTACAACGCCTTCTTCCACGCCGGGAACCGTTCGATTGTAGACTGCGACTGTAAAGCCCTTGTCTTCCATATTGAGTGACAGGTTTTCGCCCATCACCGCCAACCCGATCATTCCGATATCCGCTTTGTCTCTCATGCTTCCTCGCGTAAACGTAGAAGTTAGGAGTCAGAATGCCGGGAGCGCCGGCGCTCCCGGCACTCTGACTCCTGCTTTATTCAAAACGCTCTCGACATGCCCAGAGGCCGAGAGCAGGATTGGAAATAAAAAAAACCTCTTCTCCATTCTCCAGCGTATTGAAGCCTTCGGTTAATCTCTCAGGATTATATCTGGCCGTCATCGCATGGAGATCGGCATAGCGGAAGTTCACGCCTTCAACTTCCCGTTTTGTAAGCTGGCCGGGACAATAGGTAATTGTAAACCTCCCCTCCGAGGATCCATGGATAAGGTGTGCTGCCGTACCCAGATTTTGCCGGAGGTCCTCCTGCGTACGGACCAATTCCAGAATGTTTGGAGTTCCTGTGTACCCATATTTACGGATCAAGCCATCGATCCTGTCGTCCTCACCAAACCTGGAAAGCCCCGGCGCCAAGACAATAATCTCCCCACCATCGGCTAACGCCATCCGAGTCCGGTAAATACTTTTGTTGCCCAACCACGTGCTTTTGAATTCCATCGGGTCGAGGTACACAATGGCTTTCCCGATCGGCGCATTCAGGAGCTGGAGATTTACTTCGACCGACAGGGTCGCCGCACGATAAAAACACTCCGCGTCGTCTCCGATAAAAAGTCCCTTGATCGCGAGTTTCCCTTGATCGTCTTTCCCCACGACCGTCAGGACATACATAATCGGCAGATGACCGGCAAATTTTTCCGAGCCGTAGTCGAAAATTTTTCGCACAGGGGAATCGGCGTGCCCCATCATCCGCTCCATTCCGAAAACTGCTCCCAGGAAGTGGGTCTTGTTGATTCCTTCTGCGCCTCCCGTACCCACAAAGATATTCTTGTTATATCCGGCCATTCCGATGACTTCATGGGGCACGACTTGTCCGATCGACAGAATCAGATCGTGCGATCCGCTCGCGAGCAATTTGTCGACCTGAATGGGAATGCTGTAATCCACTTTCCCTTCCGATACTTCTTTTACAAGCGCGGCAGGCACTTCGCCGAGCGTAGCCACGCCGTCCCTCCAGTCATGCACACGGAACAGGTCTCTCGGCACTTTGCCGAACATGGTCCCGATTTCTTCATCATTCATCGGAAAGTGGGAGCCGATTGCGGGAAGCACATCGGTCAAAGCCTTCCCGTAATAGTCCCACACCATCTCTGTCAGAAGACCTGCTTGAGAGTGATAGCGCGTGTAGTCGGGAGGAACTGCTATCACACGCTTCTTCTTGCCGATCCGATCGAGAGAAGCAAACAACGCCTCACGAACCTCCTGGGGTGAAAGCACCGCACAGGCTGAACCTCGGCTGAATAAGATCATTCGACTTATGCTCCTGAAGAATGATTCGAGATTCGAGATTGAAAGCCGGAATCTCGAATCTCGAATCTCGAATTTCGAATCTAAAATCCAAGAAAGAGAGGACGGATATGCCGCTCATACAGATTCCGGGTGACATTGTCCTCAATCGCGGCGCGGCATTCAACGAGCAGTTCCGTAAACCGGGTCTTCATCCCCGCCGCTACTTTGAACCCAACGTGGATTAATTGGCGCAGATGCGGATTGTAACTTTTGCAGAGCGGATCGTGTTGGAGCGCGCGCACAAATTCTTCCGAACTCCAGGAAGCAACTTCTGCCGGCGGCGGAAGCTGATCCTCATCGATATTGATCACGGCAAGATAGGGTTTGCACAACTCGTCCCGACGCAGAGAGGATTCCCGATAGATTTCCTTCGCAAATTCCAGTCCTGCGCCGCCGGAAGCAGCAAGCCCTATGACCTCTTCCAGCCAGGTAGTTCCTGCGGTCTTGAGGTGAACTCCCGCATCCATGCGCTTGATAGCCCGATGGATGATGGAATACAAGGTGAACTTATCACTCCCGGTGTGAATGCTCAGCTTCAAGTTGCCTGGAAGATCAAATCTGGCCACTGCATAGGAAATAACGGCCAGATACGCATCGAATTCCTGCGAAAACTGCCTCGGATCTCCGACGTAATCAATCCCTTTCAGGAAAGATCCGGTGAATTTCGGGGCGATGGTCTGGATGGGAACTCCTTCGTGGGCAATGCCGGCAAGAATGAGAAATAATTCGACGGGCGTTTGCGCACTCCGGGCCTCGTCCATGGAGACTTCAGTGATAAAGCTGCCTGCCCCCCTTTTCTCTGCAATGTAGTGATAAACATTTCCGGCTTCTGCAATCGCATGGCAATAGGTGTCTGCAAAGGATTCAAGCGCGCGATCTGTGATCTCGATCGGAGCGGAAAGACCCGGGATCTCATGGGAGCCTTTGTACCGGGACATGGCGGCGACAAAGGATGATTTCTGGCGGCCTCCCATCGGGACACCTATGAAATCTGCGACATCAATGGTGAAGAAATCACTCGACGACAGGAAGGCATCAACGGTAGCCAGTCCGATATGATCCGCATCTACGTAATAGGAGTCCGTCCACTGACATGACTGGACCGCTGCATCAGCGGCCTTGCGGCTATCTTCCGGAACCGTTCCGGTGATCGAGTGTTCCCGGTGTGACTTGTTCCACACAGGCACGATCTGGATTCCACTGGCAGCCGCTTTCTGCAATGCCCGTAATTGAGCGCTGCATTCAAAGCCGAACAGCCTGTCGCCGACGCCCATTGAATATTTTTCCAGTTCCATAGTTCTCCGCTTCCATTGAACTCATTATCGTATCAAAAAATTGGGAACAGATTCAGTTTTGACGTCCGGGAGAGCGCCGGCGTCTCGCCGGCTCTTTTACGTCTTTTGAACGATCATTTGGTTATTGTAAGAAAAAGCCGCCGGGACTGCGGCGCTCCCGGCGTGACTGCCCGCTCTTGTGCGCAGCGCTGTAAAAGCCGGTCACCGGCAATTTCTGGTTTCTTCGGCAATGTCAGCCGCACCTTGCCCCGGAGCTTTGATATGGACATTTTTCATCCTTATCGATTCTGCGTCCGTGCAGAATAATCCGGTTTCGGCTTCGATGGTCACATTTTCCAGACTGATGTTCTTGAGCGTCATCTCCGGCAGTCCCTGCAGCAGAACTGCCCGCTTCGCTCCTTCGCAAACGATGTTCTTCATGTGGATATTTCTGAACTGCGGAGTGCCTTCATTTACGGGAGGGACCGCAATACCCCTTTTGTCCCGAATCATATAATAAAGGTCGAACAGGATTGCATCCTGCCGTATGTTGATCATGTTGATATCCGAAATATGGATATCTTCCACCACTCCGCCTCGTCCGCGCGTACTTTTGAAACGCAGCCCGTTATCGGTTCCGATAAAGGTGCAATGCGTCACGACAATCCTTCGCACGCCGCCTGACATTTCGCTGCCGACGACAAACCCGCCGTGCCCGCTGTAAACCACACAATTGGATACGATCACATTCTCGGTCGGGATGCCGCGCTTGCGCCCTTCTTCATCCCTCCCGGATTTCATCGTGATGGCGTCATCGCCCGCATGGAACAAACAATCGTGGATCACAACGTTCCTGCACGACTCGAGATCCAGTGCGTCTGCGTTTGCAGCCCACTCATCGTTGAGCACCTTTACGTTTGCAATCGTAATATCTTCACTCATCAGCGGGTGCAGCGTCCATGCCGGCGGATTCTGGAATATCGGTCCATCGATCAGAACTCTTTTGCAACTCACCAGCGCGACCATCACAGGCCGCAGGAAAACTTTGATCTCCTGGGCTTCCGGTTCGGTGAGGGAGCCCCGCTTTGCGGTCATTCTGCTTCCTTTCAGCGCCCCTTCTGTCGGAAACCAGCGCGTGCCGTTTTCGCTTAGCCTGCCGCCTTTCGCCGTCAATTCCTTCCACCTGGCTTCAGGCATGGAATATTTGTTTGCGGGTCTCCAGTATTCCCCGTTTCCGTCGAAGGTGCCTTCTCCGGTAATTGCAACGTCTTCCGCTTTCTCCGCACAAATCGGCGAGGTGGCGCGCCACATGAATTCGCCCTCAAACCAGGTTTTCACTAACGGATACTCATCATAATCATTGGTAAAGAGCACGAGCCCGCCCTTTTCAGCATGGAGATTCACCTTGCTTTTGAGCACAATGGGACCGGTCAGCCACAAGCCTTCCGGAATGATGACGGTCCCTCCCCCCTTTTTGACAACCGCATCGATAGCCGCAGCGATCATTTTGGTATTGGATACGGCGCCGCCGCTTATGGCGCCGAATTCTGTTATGTTCACGCTGCGGTTCGGTATAGAAGGCGTCTGCACTCTTGCCATCGGGAATGGAAGATTTCTATACAGGGATGAAGAATCGGTTCCGGATCTGGCGCCGGAAATTTCAACGCCGGAGGTTGTCGCCGCAATAACGAAAAGAGCGGTGAAGATGGATTTATGCAGTCGTAACATAACCGACCTCCGATGTCCTCCCACGATCGCTTGCAATTTCATTGTACAGAATTAGTTCAACAACTGATTGTATTGGCATTGGTCTTCAACTGCGAACAAAATTTCTATGGCGGGAGATGTGTTCACGCGCCGAACCCAATGGAATCCATATAGGCGGGATTCTGAAACTTTTCAAATGAAATGATCACCGTTGCCTATATGGCTCGATGAATCCCGAATACTGTCTTTTCGGCTGCCAATAATCAGTCGCAAAGGGGAAGCATGCAAATATCGGCATTATGGCGTGAGCCCAAACAGTAGGGAGAAGGCAAGGGATTGTCTTCTCTTTGTCGGTCGCAATTCCCTCGATGCACATCCACCCGCCGGAATAAACACTCCTAACACCCCACACCGGTTACGACAGAAATTGCCTACGAGGCAATTCATGCCCAATCTGAGAATGATTACCGCCCCGGCGTAAAAGCCGAATCACGGCCCAAGTGGCTTATTTTCTGCATTTAGTTCGTGTCTTCAAAAAACGCCAGAATTGGCACATGTCATGCAATGAGAAGAGCGCCACGGGAAGGCTTCTTAGTACCGGTGCCTTCCTGGGTGGGGTTAACCAGTGATCCAGTAGGAGATAATCATGTCATCAGTGTCCGGTGTTTCCTCATTGCTGAACCAGTATCAAGCTAATTGGCAGAATAACCGCTCGCAGCTGAAGCAGGATTTTAGCGATCTTATGACGTCGTTGCAATCAGGCAACCTGACGGGAGCGCAAACTGCGTTCTCAGCTTTGACTCAAAGCACATCTGCAATCAGCCAGACACAAACAACCCAGCAGAGCGGTACCACAGGCATCCAAGCCGATTTTGCTGCTTTGGGACAAGCGCTTCAATCTGGCGATATGGCTGCGGCACAGACCGACTTTGCAAAGCTGCAACAGGATCTTCAAGGGGCCCACGGCCATCACCACCATCATCACCATCATCAGACGCAAGGAACGGGAGATCAAAACACACCCACCACAATGGACCCGTTTCAAAATACCAGCGGCCTCAATGCTAACAACAGCAACAGCAACGCCTTGTCACTCGGGAGCATCAATATTACGGCATAGGCTTAGGGTTTCCCGGTTGGGTATCCGCGGGTATCCGGAGTATCGGTAAATCGCGCGATGGATCATTGGAGAAGGCCGGGGATTCCCGCCTATGAGGGCATCCATCTACCCGTAGACAGTGTCGGTATTCTCCCTCAGTCCCGAGGCGGGATTTAGAAATTCCTTAATTGATTGTATTGGGATCTGACTTCAACTGCGAACAAATTTCAAAGGGAACCGGCATAACCTGCAACGACTGAAGAAAGGATCAAAAGCAAAAGCCCGGAGCCAAGCAGGTTCCGCGTTTTTCTTCCGGTCCCTTTCCACTCTCCAAGGAACAAGCCCAGTATCTGGCTGAATAGGATCTGGCTTGCCATCAGAACCGCCCATCCTATGTAGGACGTGTGGCCCATTTTGGGCTCGCCCGTTTTAAAACAGATAAACTGCGCACACCAGATTGCGCCGGCAATTGCCGCGAAGGAAAAATTCGGCAGGATGGAACGGCTCTTTTGAACGTAGTCCTTCGCCGTCCGGTTCCTCACGTTCAGAAACAGGCACCAGACAAAATTCACTACGAATCCGCCGAAAAGGACGACAACCAAAACAGGCATTCCAGCCCAGATGACCGGGGTTGCAGGCTCGATACCGAGCGCGGATTTTTCGATCGACGGACCGCCCTGAAGGCCGAAACTCATCGCTGAACTCATCAAACCGGCAAAGATTGCAACCGCAATGCCCTTACGAAAATTAAAGTCCGCAACGGTCTTACGTTTCTGTTCCTCGGAGAGCTCGCCTTCTTTTGACCGTCCCGCCATCCCCACCAACACAATGCCGGCCAATGATACAAGCGCAGCAATCACCGATGTAATTCCGCCTGCTGTCGTGAACATTGTCCTGATTGCTGCTGTTCCTTTGAGCATCGGGGGAACCAGGGTCCCCGCCGCCGATGTTAATCCCGCACCCATGGCCAAGCCCAGGCCGATGCCGAGATATCGGATCATCAAACCCCACGTCAACCCCCCAAATCCCCAGGCTGCACCGCACAGGAAGCAATAAACCAGTTCGTGCCTGGGCGCAGCCTTGAGAACAGACAGTAGGTTCGGAGAAGTTGCAAACGCCAGGAGCCACGGGACAAGCACCAGGCCGAAAATCGCATAGACAAGCCAGTAGCTCTCCCAAGCCCATCCTTTTACCTTCTTGAAAGGCAGATAAAAGACAGCCCCTGCCAGTCCGCCGAGCGTGAAAATCATAATTCCCAGCGGCGCATTCAACATGCTTGCCGGTATGGACTCCATACAGTAAATTCTCCGTTATAAGTTCCTATTTCAACCTGCAGGGCCGGGAGCGCCGGCGCTTCCGGCCAAAGCCGCTTCACACGCTCAATTCAGCAGGCCCTTTTGGATAGAACGACCTCTTCATACTTCTTGATTTCGCGAATCCAGTTCATTCCGACCGGGACATTCTTTTGCGCGCAGTAGTAATCCCAGACCGCGGCCCAAGGCAAGGCCTTTGATTCCTCCAGCACGGCAAGGCGCTGCGTATAATCCATTTTCGTTTCCAGTTCCCTGAGCGCGTTGAAAGGTTCGAGCAAGGCCACGAGCAGCGCCTTCAGCATGTTGCGTGTCCCGATCAGCCACGCCGCAACGCGGTTAATGCTCGCGTCGAAAAAGTCCAGACCAATGTGAGTCCTCTCGATATACCCGCCGCGGATCAGCTCTTTGGCGATCGTTTGAAGCTCATCATCCAGAAGGACCACGTGGTCGCTGTCCCAGCGAACCGGTCTGCTGACGTGCAGCAGCAACTGAGGGCAGAACATCAGGACGGAGGATATTTTGTCCGCGATTGTTTCTGTGGGATGGAAGTGCCCTGAATCAAGACACAGCAGTTTCTGCCGGGAAATCGCATACCCGAGGTAGAACTCGTGGGAACCGACGGTATAACTCTCGGCGCCAATTCCAAAAAGCTTTGACTCAACCGCGTCGAGATGAATTTTCGCATCGAATTTTTCCGCAAAAATTTTGTCCAAAGAGTGTTCCAGGCGTTCGCGGGGACTGCGGCGATCCACCGGTATATCTTTGTATCCGTCCGGAATCCAAAAGTTGGTCACCGTTGGAGTCCCCAGCTGCCTGCCCATTTCAGCCCCGATTTTGCGGCAAGCGATACCGTGCTCAATCCAGAACTCCCGGATGCCCGGGTCCGGATGGCTGAGGGTGAAGCCGTCGGCCGCTTTCTGATGAGAGAAATAGGTGGGATTAAAATCCATTCCCACTTTATTGTGCTTCGCCCAGTCAATCCAGCTTTGAAAATGTCCGGGTTCAATCTTGTTGCGTTCAACAAATCTCCCGCCGTTGTCCAGGTAACACGCATGCAAATTCAGGCGATGACGCCCGGGAATCATGCTGAGCGCTTTTTCTATATCGCTTCGCAGCTGGTCAATGTTCCGTGCTTTGCCGGGATAATTGCCGGTTGCCTGGATGCCTCCGCCCGAAAGCTCCGCGCCGGGAGTCTCGAAGCCTCCGACGTCGTCCCCCTGCCAGCAGTGAATTGAAATTGGAATGGATTCGAGGCGCCTCATGGCAGCGTCGACATCCACCCCATGCTCCGCATATTGTTCTTTGGCGATCTGGTATGCAGACGTGATATTTCCTTCTCTCATGTTTCACTCCACTGATTCGGATCCGGAATTTCTAACCGCAGTCTACGGCGGCGGCAAGCGCCGGACAAAGAAATTTGTTGAAAAACGGGGACAGGCTACGCAATTCCTGAATTCATCAGACCGGTCCCTTTCGGAACTCATCTTGTTGAATTCAGGAATTGCGTAGCCTGTCCCCGTTTTTCCGTTATTCCGTTTTTCAAATCGCTAGGTAATCTCGAAAGCGCCGGTAATGAGATTCCCAAACTTCGGCCTCAGACGGCTCGAAGGTGTCCACCGGAAATGATCGTTCGATCACCTTGCGGGCTTCCGCCAGAGATGTCACAGCCCCGGTCGCCAGCATCTGCATCGCGATGTTTCCGAGCGCTGTCGCCTCGACAGGGCCCGCGACCACTCTGCGGCCGGTGGCATCCGCAGTGAACTGATTCAATA
>JBEKKY010000118.1:0-19461 GCA_050010475.1 Acidobacteriota bacterium
AATTGATCGGCTTTCGCCTGCAGTCCCAGTTTTTTTGCGGTATCCAGCACATATTTCGATGCCGCGGCTTCGTTTTTGGAGCCCCTGGGAATGCGTGAAATTTCGGCAAAGTATTTCCATACCAATTCCGGTTTCAAACCTTCGATTGCGGCGGATGCCATAGGTCACTCCCTTATCTGCATTTGAATGTCCACAATCTAAGAATAGACTTCTTTTAACCACGAAACACACGAAAAACACGAAAGAACCCCAAATTCCTTTTCGTGTATTTCGTGTGTTTCGTGGTTATGATATTAATAGCCCATCCGGTTTGGAGATTATCATATGGCACAAATCACAGCACAGCCGACCCGCTCACTACGGGTAGTGTTGGATCCCAGGGGGCAACCGACTGCTACGGTAAAGCCGTCGCCTCTTGCGCCCCGGCTCAATACATTGCAGGGAAAGACCGTTTATATGGTGGATATCGGATTCGGCGGCGGTTATGAATTTCTGGAAGAAGCGGCCGCCTGGTTACGGAGAAACATTCCTTCGATCAAGATCGAGCTGCGGCACAAAAGAGGGAATATGTTTCTGGATGACCCGGAATTGTGGGTCGAAGTTAAAGAGAAAGGAGACGCGGTCATCTTTGGTGTCGGGGGGTGAGACGGCTGTACGGCGAGTGTCGCCGAACACTGCAGAGTTCTCGAAACCAAGTACGGCGTCCCCACAGCTCCGATGGCCAGCGCGCGATTTGCCGAATTCGCAGCCACCGATTCTAAAAACCACGGAATGAACCTGCGATTCACCTTTCCCCCATATCCACTGGTCGGAAGGCCCAGAGAAGTTTTGCGGCAATACGCCGAAGGGAAGGATCCCATTACGGGCAAACCGTTAATGCCGCAGGTCGTCGATGCATTAACGAAACCGCTCACGGACGAGGAGAAGAGTCCGGCCCCGCTGCGAGGCGCTCCAAGACCGCGCCTGCTGAAACCGGATACGGAAGAGAACCTGCACCGGCTGTTTCTGGAGAACGACTGGACGGACGGGCTCCCGATTGTGCTTCCAACCGAAGAACGCGTCGCACATATGCTGACGGGCACTTCCGCCGACTCGAATGAAATCGTAGGTCAAATGACCATCACGACATTGCAGGAAAAGCTGGAGTATACGGTTGAAAGAGTGGCCGTGAACGCCGTGATGGCAGGCGCCGGCCCCGAGCATCTGCCCGTCATCCTGGCGCTGGCCGCGAGCCAGGAGGGCTCGATGCCGAGTTCCACCACTTCTTTCGCCCGGATGGCTTTTGTGAATGGACCGATCCGCAATGAGATCGGAATGAATTCGGGGCTGGGCGCCCTGAGTCCGTTCAATTACGCGAATGCCGTCATCGGAAGAGCCTGGACGCTGATGACCATCAATCTCGGCGATTCGCGTCTTGGTGAAACCTTCATGGGCTCGACCGGAAATCCGATCAATTACAACAATATGTGTTTTGCAGAGAACGAGGAACGGAGCGTCTGGGAACCGTTCCACGTTCAGAGGGGATTTAAAAAAGAAGAAAGTGTCATCAGCATCTTCCGCGGCTGGAGTGCCATCAACAGCATGGGCGCGGCGGGCTGCTGCCGCCCGGCGCAGGAAGAAATGCTTCTGATCCTGCAAGCTTTTCCGGCGCTTCACGGCTCGGTCACTTTTGTCATGGATCCGCTCGTGGCCAAGCATCTCAAGGAACAGGGGTTCAACACTCCGCGGCAGCTCAGCGAATGGATCTGCAAAAACTTCAAGATGCCTGTCGGGCAGTACTTCGGTTCGGATCTTGTCTATTCTTTCGGCAATCCGCTTGCCCGGGATGGGGTTGAACCGTACACATCATGGTGGAAGCTCCCGAAGGATGCATCGATCGCGCCCTATTTCCAGCCTGCGCTGATCAGCTCAGTAGTCGTCGGCGGGGAGACGCAGGCGTTGTGGTTTACAACCGACATGGTCTGCATGCAGACCCTCCCGATTGATAAGTGGCGCCCGAAGAGTGGCGTATTTAAAGAAGACGAAGAAACGGTCCGGCGTCGCCAGGCGCGGCAAAAGCGGCATGAAACAGCGCTGAAGGCCAGCGGCTACGATTTGTAACAAAAACCGTTCACGCGTGAACGGCTTTTATTCATTTGATTTTCCATAGGAAGCTTGTAGTTTAGATTATCCCGGCATGGTCAAAAAACCCGCTTCGCGCCGCAATCCACCAGCCAATCAGCCAACAAAAAGATCCTCTCATCCGCATTGGGTTTGGATTTACCTGTCGGCTGCCTGTGTAGTTTGGGCCTTGTACGGGCGCACCCTGTGGTTTTCGATCACTTATATGGACGACAATCAGATCCTGGATGGGGCGTACGCTTCTGTCAATACATGGTTGTCGGCACTCACGAGCAACGCTTTTTTCAAGCATGGCGTCATCGACTTTTATCGCCCGTTGCAGAACCTTTCGATTCTTTTGGATGCACGACTGGCTGGCGGCGCATCTTACGTCCCATTTCACGTTTCCAACATGCTGTTATTTACCATCGCGGCACTTCTGCTCGTCAGGTTGTTGTCCACCTGGGGATATACGCAAACAACCGCTTGGTGCCTTACTACCCTCTTTGTAGTGAGCCCGCTTAACGTCCAGGCCCTCGCATGGATTCCGGGGCGCGGCGACCTCCTGCTTGCCTGCGCCGCACTCCTGTGGCTCCTGACTGTCCCGGGCAGCCGATCCCGCACCACGTGGATCACAATTGCTTTGCATGCCATGGCCACGATTCTTGCACTGGCATCCAAAGAGAACGGTTTCATTCTGCCGCTCTTAGGCATTGCCTACGGTGTGCTTGTAGCCAAGCCACGATGGTCGCGCCCAATGATTTTGAGTTATGCCGGCGCTGCATTCGTGTTGGGATCGCTGTATGCCTTCTTGCGAATTCGCCTCTTAGGCGGCCTCCCCGGCCATACCGTATTGAACGTCAAGAATCTGCTGCATAACATTGCTTTTTTGCCAACCTGTTTAGCGCAAGCAATTATTCCGCTCAATGTTACTGCGGTCCCCCGCTATGAGATTGTTCCGATCATCCTGGGATGCCTTCTCCTTGTCGCCTTTGTCTACGGCGTTTTGCGCTCTCCTGCCACCCACAAGAGCCGATTGTTGTTTGCAGGCATGTGGATCGTGCTGTTTGCGCTGCCCGGGCTTTTATATAGACATGAATTGGGCACCCAAGCGTATGACTATCTAAACCACCGCATGCTGATTCTTCTGGTCGGCATGGTGATGGCTGGTGCAGAACTGTGCACCTGGCTTATTCCGCGTGGCGTTCCTTGGGGCCTCATTAGTGTAACCGGCATAATCGCAATATGGTATGCGGGAATAGCGCTATCTTTTGCGAACTGGTTTAAGGACCCGGCTACGTTTTTATCGGCGGGAATCGACAGCCAGCCGTCATGTACGTTGTTGCTCATTAATCGAGGGGTCTGGCATCAGGGTCAGGGTGATTTTGCCGGTGCCCGAGCCGATTTTGATCGTGCCATCCAATACAACCCCTCCCAACCTCATTTTTTTTGCGATCGCGGAAATTTGCGCGGCGATGCAGGTGATGTTAAAGGTGCGATCGAGGATTTTTCGGCTGCACTGACCCTGAATCTTGCAGATGTTGATGTGCTGGTCGGTCGCTCACACTGGTTTGCCATGCAGGAAGACTTCACGCATGCCCGTATAGATCTGGATCGAGCTATTGTGCTTGAACCAAACAACTACTCGGCACTCAACAATCGAGGCATACTGGAGCTTACCGAAGAGAACTTCGCGGCAGCCAGGGACGACTTTTCGGCAGCAATTCGCAGCAATCCGAGCTTGGGTATTGCCTATTACAACCGTGGCCAGGCACGCCATGAACTGCGGGATGCCACCGGCTCCTGTCGAGACTTGTCGCAGGCAGTTCAATTGGGATTTGCAGACGCGCAGGAGCTTTTGACACAGTGGTGCGCCGGAAGCGCACCTGCTAAGTGACAAACGGCCGGGAGCGCCGGCGTCTCGCCGGCGCTCCCGGCCAACCTATGTTCTGCCGACGGCTTCGAGTTGAAAGCCGCCCAGTTGGCTCTGGGTCGCAAAGTAGCTGACCGAAACGCTATGGTCTTTGATTGACGTGGCGAACTCGGTTCCAATCCCGGCTTTCTTGAGACCACCGACAATAGCGGCGTATTCCGCCTGCACTCCGAAGCTCACGTGTTGAATACCGTTCCCGTGCTTGTCGAAAAACCGCTGATGGCAGCCCCCCGGCCGAATCCCGATAGGCCTTATTATCTCAATCTGAATGTCTCCCAGCCAGCCCATGGCGAAGGCGACATCCAGTGATTCCATCGCAGATTCGGGCACATGTTCTTCATTCAGGGACGCATTGACTAATCCCGGGGGGCCGTACGCGTAGTTCCAATTCCCGATGCCCAGGAGTTCCTCAAAACGTTTTGCCGCCCTTTTCTCATCCCCGACCACAAAGCCGACCTGATTGATCTTTTTCCCGCCTGAAAATATCGGCTCATCCATATCGACATCAGCGGCGCTGCCGGGGACCAACGTCCCGATTTGGATCAGACGGCTTTCACCTGCCCGATCGGCCGGGCTGGAAATCTCAAAGCGGCAGCCAAGGTCATCGGCGGTGTCCAGGATCGAAAATCTGGAACCGTTGCCCAGATCTCCCTGCATTTCTATTGAGACTCCGACTTTCCTGAGCGCGCTCGCAATTTGGTCGTGGTTGGCCAGCACGCCCAGACCGATTGTGTAAAATCCTTCGCCTTGCTTTCGAAGAAACTCGGCATAGGAGCTTTGACCGGATACCGGTTGGACCAGCTTCAGAGAGCGTCCGCCAAAAACTCCGATCGCAATCTTCAGCCGACAAGCCGCGTCCCCCAGAGCTTTGTCGCGGAGCTGGATCTTTCCTGGCTGCATGTCATAGAGCTTCCAGGAAACTCCAAAAATCTCAGAAAAGCGTTTCGCCACTTTCTCCGCATCATGGACTACAAGGCCGAACTGGACAATCTTCTCGTGACTTAAATCCAGCCCGGTCCTGCCTGAAGCTGATGTTTTTTTATCGGCCATAATCCCTCCCGCCGGACGGTTGATCCATGGAATGGAATAGATCTATACTCCTCACAGGTTTCTTCTCTGTCAACAAACTATGTGGTTATTTGTTTTATTGGGGTCGGTATCGGAATCGGGGTCGACAAAAGTGGATTCGACCCCGATCCCGACCCCGGCCCCGATGGACAAGATAAAAAAGGCGGGTGCTTATGAGCAATGCGCGTGAACCAGTCAACACAGGCAATCCTTCAATCCGCATACCAAAAGCTGTCGCTGAGTCCTTGAACGCTCCTCCATGCACTGCGGAATTTGCCGGGCAGGGGATGACGGGAGCGCAGGTTTTGGCCAATCTCTGCAAGGAGGAAGAGCTTCCGGCATTGTTTTGCGCGGCCGGCAATTACCATATCATCGACGAAATTGCGCAGGTTGGGATCCCATGTTATGGCGGGCGGACCGAAGGAGGAATGTGCGCGGCCGCCGACGGCTTTTGCCGGGTGACGGGGGAAGTTGCTGCATGCTCGGGCACCGAAGGCCCCGGGATCACACACATGATCATGAACATCGGCAGCGCGCATGCAGCCAACAGCGCATTGCTCGTGCTTGCCAGCAACTCAAGCCTCCGTTCGGAGGACTGCCAGAGCTTTATTCAGTTCATGTATCAGCAGCCGCTGACAGAAGGCATGAAAAAATACGGGAAAAGAATTACCGCGCCGAATCGGATTTACGAATATGGCGCCTACGCATTCCGGAGTCTGAAATCGGGTGTGCCCGATGTTGTGCACCTCGATTTTCCGGCGGAAGTGGCGACGGCGCGTTTCACGGATGCGTCCGGGCTCGAACGTTTCTATGGCAAGGAACGGTATCGCGCCGAATCGCGGGCGTACCCGGGATCCAGGGAAGTCCAGCAAGCCATCGACATGATCAATAAAGCGGAGCGCCCGGTGTTGATTGCGGGACACGGAATATTTGTGCGTAAAGCGTGTGATGTGCTCCTGCAGGCTGCGGAGAAACATGAAATGGCAGTGGTCGGATCAGGCCCGGTGCGAGGCCATTTCCCGGATGATCACCGGCTTTCCGGGAGCATGTCCAATGAAGCATTGATGAATGCAGATCTGGTTGTCTTCGTCGGCCAATATTCCATGCCGCCGCCCGAAGACTGGACGTTTCCTCGCGGAATTAAAACCATTCGGGTCCATCCGGAACAGGGCGACCTTGGAAGAAACTGGCCGCTCGATCTGGGAATCGTCAGCGACGAGAAAGTCTTTATGGAAGCGCTTGCAAACGGCCTTCCGCCCAAGAAGCGGGATTCGTGGGTGCGCGAGATCGCCGCAGCCCGGAGCAAATGGGAAAAAGCTCAGCTCGATCTATACACTCAGTTCCTGAAATATAGCCGCAAAACCAACACCCTCCATCCTTTTGTTCTGTGCAAAGAAGTTCATGATTTCCTCTACAAAGGCGAGATCGACCCGAAACAGACCGTCACCGGCTGGGGCGGAAATATGATCGGATTCGGCTGCATGCGGTGGCTGCGGGCCAATCGTCCGGGTCAGGAAGTCACGGTCGTCTATCAGTTCGGAGCGATGGGACCCGACCTTGCGATGATGATGGGTCCCGCGGTTGCGGTCCAGCGCGGGATCGGTCCTCATGCTCCCCACAAAGGCGCGCCGGTCGTGGTTGTGACCGGAGACGCCGGCATGGCTTATAGCCTGCTCGAGCTGGATACATTCGTCAAATATCAACTCCCGGTGATCTGCATCGTCTACAACAACGATTGCTGGGGCACTTTCACGATGGCAACCTCCACGCCGCGGGCTGCGCACATGTACATGTTCCAGGAAAATCTACGCTACGACAGGATGGCGGAGCATCTGGGAGTCCGCGGCGAGTACGTGCGCACGCCCGAGGAGCTTCGTGCGGCTTTGAATCGCAGTTATGATGCGGCGGCGAAGCAGGGCTATTCGAGCTTGATCAATTGCCAAGGGCTTGCGGAATTCAATCTGCCGTATGCCTATCCTCCCGGATTGGATTTTGCACCCGAGCCCGGCCTCGGCGCCATCCGGCACTAGAACAAAGCAAAGACGCCACGGATTTCACGGATTCCACGGATTTTAAATTCGTGGAATCCGTGGAATCCGTGGTGTTCTTCAAATCACCGCCCGGAACCGGGCGTCCAGCCATTGCCGAGGCCATAGGGCAATGTGACAAATGGCGCCGCCTCAACGTGGTGAATCAACCCGCCCCGGATCGCTAAGGTTTCCATCGTGACCAGATTTTGCAGCATTCCCGGAGGATCATCCGGCTTGGCTCCGCGCCGGGTCCCGTCATGCACGAAAAGCGGGAAGGTGGCAACCAAGCCTTTCTGCTCATCAACGACCAGCGCGCGTCGCGGGCGTATGTGCTTCATATAGGCGAAGGTTTTGGAATCGATCTGCTGCGCGCAAGTCAGCATGCTGAATTTCAGCATCTCGCGTCCCCTTTCCGTATCGGCCGTTGGGATGAACGGCGCCGGCATCATGCGGCCTCCCGGCGGCGGATTGTTCACCGTCTGGTAGCCGTTTTCGTGGCGCACGCAATCATCGGCGAATGCGCCGATTTTCCCGCTGTCGCCTTCCAGGGCGTCAAAGTAGGAATTGGCGGCCCGGATGAGCATATCCCGTGAAGTGCGCTGGCCGGGAGGAACATCGGTCGTCAGGATCGGCAGCGGCGTCGTCAGAAGCGGAATTGCCGCATCGTTGATACTGCGGTCATAGAGCTGCTCGATTTCCTGGATTTTCCCTCGATCCACTTTAAGGCGGACCGCCACCAGAGAGTTCTGCCCTCCGATTTTCAGTCTTGCCTGTAGCGCCACCTGGCCTGCGACCGGATCTGCCACATAAATCCTGAAAGGGGTCGGCTCCACTTTGAACCTCCAGAGGACGCCCTCACCCACTTCCATAACGCCGGTATTTTCGGTCATGCGGACATCAATCGTTAAGGGCGGCACAGCCTTGGGATCGTGCTTGTAGATGGCATCCATGTAGCCGTCCATGATGCCGGTCAAGCAGGCTCGATCGCATTCTTTTTGATTCGGGTTCCAGTCGGGTTCGCCTGCAATCATCATGCCGGCAGACGAGACGGATACAATCAATATCATCAGAAAAAATTTTGTGCGCATCTCGTTTCCCCCTATTTCAGTCGATTGGAGTCTCTGAGTCCTAGAAGCTTCGAGTCTAACTCAACACATGGTTTGTGAGCAATCCCGCATGCATGTTCATGAATGACAAAACCGTTTATACAGAGCGTCACAAATGAATGCTCATAAGGTAGCAAGGCCCGAAGGGCCGAAAGGAAATAGACCCGGCCTTACGAGGCCGTCCAACGGTTGTGCTTTTTAATCGAAACAGCCCGACCCCAAATTGTTTTTGCCGTTCACTACTGAACGTTTTTGCGTTAGCTCCTACTTGCCTGCAACGGAGGTCTCGTTCTAACCGCTTCCTTTAGTGCCGAAGCCGTGTACAAAAGCGCCTATTGGCTATGCCGTGACAGTTGCCGGGCGAAAGCTCTGCTGAAGCCGAAGCATTTTTGTCAAGTTATGTGCGATGGCAAGCAGATGCAGTTCAATCGAAAAGCCGGCGAGCCCTCGCAATCGAAGACGCCGAATCCCCCAATTGTGCTGCCAGCGCCCAAAGGTCGGTTCAATAATGGCCTTGCTCTTTTTAAAGGTTGCTCTCCCACTTTCACTACTGAGTTTCTCTCGAATTTTCCGGACCTCCACATGGTCCACTCTTAGTTCAATACTGCGAAATCCGCTCGCGTGATCGGTGCACTGCGCCCGAAAAGGGCATTCATGGCAATCTGCGCAGCGATAAATTTTCGTCGGTTGCCCGCGTTTGTTGTGATTCCTAACAAACGACAACCTTTTCCCTGGCGGACAGGTAAACTCGTCTTTCACCTCATCGTACGTAAACCGGCTTACGTGATACGCTCCCTTCTCGCTCTCACTCCGCTTTGGGTTGTTCAACTGAGCCGCGGTTTCCGAATCCGGAACTATGCAGTCTGTCTTGCTCGTAGACGCTTCCAGGACCGCATCATCCGTGTAGTAGCCGCTATCCGCGACCAATTGCTCCGGTGCTTGCCCGGTAGTCGCTTCTACTTCCTTCAACATCGGATTCAGCTGATCGTTGTCCGTTCCTTGGGCCGTGGCTTTCAGCCCCACAATCACTTGATGCTCCGAGTCGGCTGCGACCTGACCGCTGTAGCCGCGCACAAACTTGCCCCCCTTCTTCACCCATGGCGCTTCCGGATCCACCACTGAAACGTCTTTCGGAGGTTCTCGCTTGGCCGCAGCCTGCCGTTCCTTCAGAACCGCCATGGCCTTCTCTAGTGTAGTGATTCATAAATAGATTTATTTATTCGCATGGTGATTGTATGATGATTCCCATGAGAATAGCTGAGCGAATTGTGCTGTCGCCTGAGGAACAAGCTACGCTTGAAACCTGGGAACGAAGTCGGAGCTTGCCTTTGCGGATGGTCCAACGAGCCCGGCCAACGGTACATTTGTGGCGGCAGCGGTTTTTGGCGCTGCGCCTGCCGGGACTGGAAAAGGACGCTCCGCGTCCGGGTCGCCTTCCGCGCATTTCTGCACGGAAGGTTCGAGCCGTTGTAGAAGCTACGCTGCACACTACACCAGCGGGGGCCACGCATTGGAGCACGCGCGCCATGGCCAAAGCCCAAGGGCTGAGCCAACCAACGATTCATCGGATTTGGAAGCAACATCGTCTGCAGCCGCATCGAGTGGAGACCTTTAAGCTCAGTCGAGACAAGCACTTCATTGAAAAGCTTCACGACGTCGTGGGGTTGTATCTGAATCCTCCGGACAAAGCTCTGGTCCTTTGCGTGGACGAGAAGAGCCAAATTCAAGCGCTGGACAGGACGCGGCCATTGCTGCCTTTGCGCCCTGGCATCCCCGCTCGGCAGACACACGACTATATACGCAACGGCACAACGACCTTGTTCGCATCGCTCAGTATGCTCGATGGCAAGGTCATTGGGGATTGCATGCCGCGCCACCGCCATCAGGAATTTATTCGCTTCCTGAAGCACATCGATAGAGACACGCCAGCTAGGCTGGATCTGCACTTGATCGTGGATAACTACGGAACCCACAAGCACCCTCGCGTCAAATCGTGGCTCCAGCGGCATCCTCGCTTTCATTTGCACTTTATTCCGACTTCCAGTTCCTGGCTCAACATGGTTGAACGCTGGTTCCGCGAGATTACCGACAAGCGGCTGCGTCGGGGAACCTTTGAAAGTGAGCGCGCTTTGATCAAAGCCATCACTGCCTTTATTGACAATCACAACCAAAATCCAAAGGCTTTCGTATGGACCGCTTCTGTCGAAGCCATTATGCGCAAGATCGGAATAAACAAAGAAGCGTTGGAATCACTACACTAGTGCGGGAGTGCTGGACATCAACTCCGCAACTCCTTTCGCAGCTCTTACCTTGCGCTCATTGACGAACGAGCGAGGCGACTTTCTTATGACTACATTTCCGGTAGCGGATGCGAATCAGGTTGCACCATCACCGATCGTATTTCCTCAGATTGTCGATGGGGGCGGATTTACGACGGAGTTTATTCTGATCAGCTCGGGCCAGGTATCAAACAACAATCTCAGCTATTTTGATGAAAACGGCTCGCCCATAGACCTCAGCAAATAAATTCCAGGCGCCAATTCCTCTTTTATTCTTTGGAGCTTCTGAGGTTTCGAGTCTAACTCAAAGACTCCAAGGCTCAAAGACTCGAAGATTCTTTTTCCCGGCGCGCGTCGAAATAAAGTCCGATCGTCAGAAGCAGGAACATGATCAGGCCGAGCCAATTGTGCCACTGCTGCAGCCATGGGCCGGTGATCTTCGTGAGATCCGGTATGACCGATATCTTCCAGTTGCTTTCGACAAACCGCAGCAAGGCTGCAAGCACTCCCACCAGCGCCCCGCCGGCGATAAAGCCGGATGCAATCAATGTCCCCTTCTCATGCCGTGCTTTGTTGAGGTCCTTGATCTTGGAGGAGTGCTGGAGGAACCAGGCCGCCGCTGCCCCAAGCACCAGAGGTGAATTCAGTTCCATCGGCAAATACATCCCGAGCGCGAAGGCAAGCGCTGAAATGCCACACATCGACATGACCACGGCGAAGACGGCGCCGAGCGCATACAGAAACCACGGGGCTCCCTCCGCTCCCATGACTCCTCGCAGCACGGCCGCCATGGCATTGGGCTGCGGCGCAGGCAGAGCATTGGGGTGGGCAGGACCCTGAGAAAAACCATACACCTTCGACATCAGAAGAATGACCGCAGTGGTCGCCGCGGACGCGGCAATCGCCCCGACCATATTGCTCAGCTCGATGCATTTCGGCGTGGCTCCGAGCCAATAAGCGATCTTGTACTGCGTGACCAGTGAGCCCGACATCGACAATGCAGTGGCGACCACTCCGCCGATCAGGAGAACCTGCAGCATTCCGGACTGACCGCTCAGGCCGAGCGCCGAAAGGACCACCGCACTGACGATCAGAGTCGTCAGCGTCATTCCGGAGATCGGCGTAATAGAGATCATCGCAATAGCCCACGCCGACACGGCGGCAAAGAGAAAAGCGACCACAAGAGTCAGCAAAACCGATACCAGGGCGAGTTTCGTGGCACCGATCGTACCTGCCAGGACCGAAAGCCGGAAGTAAAGGAAAACCAGAATGCCGGTTCCGGCGATCCCCAGGAGCACAACGTACATCGGCAGCGACCGGTCCGTACGTTCGGCCGAAGTATCGGCGTTTTTTTTCTGCACCAGGCGCACGATTTCTCCCATTGCCTGGCGGGTTGCCTGGACGATCACCGGCGACATTTTCACTATGGAAATGGTCCCCGCCGCGAAAATGCCCCCGATTCCGATCGGACGGACGTACTGAACAAAGATATCCTCCGCAGGCATGCGGGCCAGCGGCGCCGCGCCGGCCGCAAGTGCGCCCGGTATGTACTGGCCGAGATAGGCAAAAACCGGCACCATTACGAAAAATGAAACAAACGAACCGGCAAGAATGATGGAGGCATACTCAATTCCCATGATGTACCCGAGCCCCAGCACCGCGGCCGAGGTGTTCATGGTAAACACCGCTTTGTATTTTTCCGTGAAGCCGTTGAGAGCCCCGATCGCACCTGTCGAAAAGTTCTCCGTCCAGGCACGCATCGACGGGCCGACGAAATCAAACAGTGCGGCTGTGATTGCCGAATAGCTCAACACGATCGCGCTGTGCCCTCCGCGCTTGCCTGCCACCAGGATCTCGGTCGTGGCGCGCCCCTCCGGGTATGGGAGCTTGCCGTGCAGGTCGCGGACAAAATAGCGGCGAAAGGGCGCGAGGAAAAAAATCCCCAGGAAGGCGCCCAGCAATGGAACAAGAAAAATCTGGAAAAAGGAGGAACGGCTTTCCAATCCGAGAATGTAGATCGCAGGCATGGTAAATACCGACCCGCCGGCGATGATCCCCGAAGTCGCTCCGATTGCCAGCACGTTCACGTTTTCCAGCAGCGTCGAGGCGCGGCTCTTCATGAACTTGGCGGCGAAGACGGAAAATCCGACAGCCAGAATGGATATCGGGATCGCCGATTCGATCCCCTGTCCCAGCTTCAGCGCAATGTAAGTTGCGGCCGCCGAAAATATGATGGCCCAGGTGAAGCCCTGGACTGCCGAACGGACGGTGACTTCCGGCGCGATCACCCTTGCCGGAATTACCGGTTCATAAGTTTCTCCGGGCTTGAGCTCGCGGAATGCGTTCTCCGGCAGACGCACATCTTCCTGGTTCGCAACCTGGTTTTCCGTCATTGATTTCCCTCATCGTATTTGTCCAGGACTGATTCGATCACGCGGCGCGAGAGTGTGTGGTATCTTGCTTTCCCCTGCGAATAGATTTCCCGGGCGAGAGCGCGAGTCCGGGCACGTTTCCCCAGAGCGGTGTAAAGCGGGCGCAGATATTTCATGCGGCCGACTTCCAGCAGCACCTGGCGCACACGATCAAAAACCGGCACGTATCCTGATCCGGCGGCAATCGTCAGCCATTCAACCAGGATCTCGTAATTTCCCCGTTGTGTCAGGTTGAAATTTTGATTCAGCCATGCAAGCGATTCATGGTCGAGTTCTCTCGGGAGGTTCTGCAGGAAAACGAGCAACTCGTTCGAATCCCATTTGCCGGCCTGCTTCGGAGCGGGCCGGCTGCCTTCCGCGAAACCATTTGCGGCCGCGATGAGCTCGTCCAGCTTCTCGGATTTGAATACCGGTGCATTGGAAGGCATCCCGGTTTCATACAACCAGGAATTCGCTTTAACCGCGTCTGCCGCGCCCGGCAGCTCCTGTTCAAGAAAATCAATGAATTCTTCCGAAGTGATGGAAGTGAAACGGAACGTGTCAATATATTTCCGGATGAACCGGTCAAATCGTTCGCGGCCGACTTGGTGCTCGAGAGCATAAACGAAACGAGATCCCTTCTCGTACGGAATGGACGAGAAGGCATCGTCCGGATCGATGCCCTGGAGATCGGTCCGAAGCTTTGTCAGCGGGGAGTCAGCGCCGAATCTGGCGACCGCCTCATCCAGCGCAGCCTGGCCGATTGCCCAGCGCAACGCCGAAGCCTCCTCGCCGTGAATGGCATCCAGGATCCGCCGCTCCGCCCATGTTGTGAAACCTTCGTTCAGCCAGAAGTGATCCATCGTGGCGTTGGTCACAAGGTTGCCTGTCCAGGAATGAGCCAATTCATGCGCGATGACGTCGACCAGCGAGCGGTCTCCGGCGATCACGGTCGGGGTAAGAAATGTCATGCGCGGGTTTTCCATTCCCCCGAAGGGAAACGCCGGCGGAAGCACCAGCATGTCGTAGCGATTCCACTCGTAGGGGCCGAACAGGCGCTCGGCCGTCTGAATCATCTGCTCGACTTCGCCGAATTCATACGCTGCCCTTTCGAGCATTTCCGGCTCCGCCCAAACCCGCGCCCGTGGCGAGAGATCGAAAGCTTCCAGATCTCCGGCAGCAATTGCCAATAGGTACGGCGGGATGGGCTGGGGCATGTTGAACCGGAATGCGCAGATTCCGGGAGACAGATCCCGAATCCGGCCCTCGGGCCCGGCCGACATGACTACGGTAGTCTCCTCAGGAACAGTTACCAGCGCATAATAGGAAATCCGCGCCCGTGGCGTGTCCTGGCAAGGTACGATTGTGCGGGCGTGTATCGCCTGGCATTGGGAATACATAAACGGCTGGCGATTGCCGAGCGTCATCTCCGGCTCGAACCATTGAAGTGCGATGGCATCGGGTGAGGTCGTGTAACTGATCCCGAACGACTTCGTTCCATCTGGCAGCTCAAGACGCAGGCGTCTCCCAAGGATCGGCTCCTCATCAGCCAGGTGAAAAGGAATCGGTTGTCCATCATCCAAATAAGCAGCTTTGATAGTGAGCCCTTTGGTGTCCAGGTCCATGGGGCCGCTGGAAGGACCTTCGAGCAGTAGTCTGACGCTGCCATCAATCTGGCGCCGGACGAAGTCAATGAACCAGTTCAATTCGAGATGACGTGTCTTCGGCTGGGTTGTGTCAAAATAGGAATGTGGATCAAGTCGAGTCATGCTGCGCACCTTTCAGTCGCGGTTTTGAAATACTCCGCTGCATTAAGCCAATCGGCTCATTTTAACTCCAAGACCCCAAGACTCTAAGCTAGAATGCCGCATAAAAAGGTGTTATAAGGCCCGGGAGCGCCGGCGTCTCGCCGGCTCTTCAACAGGCCTTTCGAAAACTGCACTGTTCCATATCCGCTGCCAAGGAGCCGGCGGGACGCCGGCGCTCCCGGCAGGGTCGGAGGTGATTATGGCAACCAGTCGTCCCAGAGTTCTGCCCGTCCGCAATCCTAGGACAGGTCAAGTCGATTATCAAATCACTCCTCCAACGCCGGAAGAACTCGCCGGAATATGCGGAGGGTTGCGGCAGGCACAGGGCGCCTGGGGAAACGCTCCTCTCCAGTATCGCATCTCGGTGATGCAAAAATGGGCGGAACGGATTGCTGCCCACCGGGAATTTCTGATTGAGCGCGACTCGGTTGATACAGGCTACTGCACCATTTCGAAACTGAGTCCGGACATAGTCATCGGCAACATCATGAATTGGTGCGCGAGAGCGGCTGAGATTCTGCAGCGTGCAAAACCGGAAGGGAAGACTTCCATTATGCCCACCGTTGCGTTCAGCACGAGTTTAAGGCCTTATCCGCTCCTGGGCGTTATCAGCCCCTGGAATGCTCCGTTGATGCTTTCGCTAATCGATGCGGTGCCTGCGCTCTTCGCCGGCTGCGCCGTCATCATTAAACCGAGCGAAGTCACGCCGCGTTTTGTGGAACCGATCATGCAGACCATCCAGGAAGTTCCGGAGCTTGCGAAGGTGTTCACTTATGTTGTGGGGGACGGGGAAACGGGACAGGAGATCATCAATGATGTGGATATTTTGGTCTTCACGGGAAGCGTCCCCAACGGCAGAAAGGTCGCGGAAGCCTGCGCGCGGCGCTTCATTCCTGTTTTTCTGGAGTTGGGCGGGAAGGATCCTGTGATTGTCACCGAAACGGCCGACCTGGAAAAGGCTGCCACCGCAATAGTGCGCGGCGCCTGCTTCGGCACCGGCCAGGTCTGTTTCTCGATCGAACGCATTTACGTTCAGGAAAAGGTCCACGACGCTTTTGTTGATCTGCTGGTGAAAAAGGCGGACGAGGTGGTTCTGAATTATCCGGACGTTGATAAGGGACAAATTGGGCCCTTCGGCACCGCCAGGCAGGCGGAAATTGTGGATGAACATCTGGACGATGCGATCCGGAGAGGCGCGATTCTCCGCACGGGCGGAAAGAGTGTGAGTCTGGGCGGCGGATGCTATATGCGCCCGACTGTGCTTACCAACGTGAATAACGAAATGAAGATTATGAGGGAGGAAACCTTCGGCCCCGTAATGCCGGTGGCAAAATACAAAACCGAGGATGAGGCCGTTCGTCTGGCCAACGATTCAATCTATGGTCTGTCCGCGGCTGTAATCGCCGGCAGCGTTGAAGAGTCTAAACGGATCGGCGCACAGATCGATGCGGGGACGATCTGCATTCAGGATACCTTTCTCACGTTATTCATGACCTTTGATGTCGAGTCTCATTCATTCAAATTTTCCGGCATGGGAGGCGCCCGTACCGGCCCCGGCTCGATTCTGCGTTTTTTCCGGAAGCAATCGTTTCTGGTAAATACCGCAGATCCCGCGCCTCTTGTCTAGATCAAAAATGGGGACGCCTCCCTATTTCGCCGGTTGGCTCTGGATACACCACAGCTTTCTGCGAAATAGGGAGGCGTCCCCATTTTTGATCACTGTCCCCGTTTTTCTTTTACTCCGAAATCCACGGCGAGATCTTTAATGACCGGGAATCCCCGCATCGGTTCCACAACAAGGCTTTCGCCCGGCTTCAGAGGTCTCGAGCAGGTTTGAATTCCTTTTCCATCCACCATCATGATGCAGGACGCACACCAGGAACAGCCGCAGCAGTAATCCCGAAAGGCGAGAGTCTCGTCGAGATTGTCACGCACATACTTCAGCGCGGTTAAGAGCAGGAGGCCTTCTTTCCATGGGACTTGGTAGCTTTCATATCTCGGCGCCCGATCTGTAACAGGATCAAACCTGAATACCCTCAACTGGACCGGTTCATTGCTCATTTCGACACCTCCGGATTGAGTCTGGTGATGACAACCGGCGCGGAGCCCACGTCCATGGCCTCACCATTCTTAAGAATGCGTGTGTGCTTGAGCCACTCCGACCGTGTTTCTGCGAAATCTTCCCTGCAATGGGCGCCTCGGCTCTCGGTCCGAAGCAGCGCCGCTCTGACGATCATCTCCGCCACGTCCAGCATACAGGGAACCTGAATCGCCTCTATCCACCCGAGATTAAACCTCCTGCCCTGCGGCGCTCTCAGATTCTGCAGATTATCGGCTTTCATGGATTCGATAGCGGATAAAGCCTTCATCAGTCCCGCTTCCGTCCGTGCCACTCCTGCATTTTCCAGCATTAAGGCGGCGATCCTGTCCATTAGGATTTTGGGTGCTGTCCCTCGGCTCTTAAAGAATCGGTTCAGCCTTTCAGATTCTTCCTTCAAAGAGGATTCATCGGATTCGACCCACTCATTTTCTGTGGCGTATTCCGCGGCGTATCTGCCGGCCCGTGCGCCGAAGACAATGATTTCCGTCAGCGCATTTCCGCCCATTCGGTTGGCGCCGTGAACTCCCCCGGAAACTTCTCCGGCAGCATAGAACCCCTTCAGGTTGGTCTCACAGCGTTCATTGATGCGGACTCCACCCATGAAAAAATGGGCGCCGCCGGGAGTGAATTCGATTTTCCAGGTCTTCGGGTCTGGAGTATCCGCGCTCATCGCCTTGATCAGTTTCCACCGTTCTTTGGCGACTTGCGCTGCGAGCGAGCTTTTGAGCTGCTCCTCGATTTCCTGAGAGGAGAGGGGCGAAACCGTTAAATCAATATAAACTCCTCCCCGCTCGGTTCCTCTTCCTTCTTTGATCTCTTTGTATGCCAGCCTTTGGATTGCGTCCCTGGGTTGAGGCAGCTTGATGAATTCCTGGCCGAGGGCATTTCTGTATTCTCCTCCGCATAACGTGACCAGCAATGCAGGATTGCCCAGAAGCCAGGGCGGCCAAAGCTGGTTTCCGGTGAACTGGACCATCTCCATGTCGATCAGTTCGGCGCCTGCGTGGTAAGCCATCGCGTAGCCCATGCCGGCGGCATGTCCGTGCATCCCGAAAGGGGCGTTGGTCGAGTGCGGATAAAGCTCTCCCAGTCCGCCGGCGGCGAGCACCGTGGCCTTCGCTTCGATCGCCTCACATTCACCGGTTCTTATGTTGAGCATCGTTGCACCGGTGATTCGTTTGTTGCGGCGGAGAAGCTTTGTAACAAGGACATCCTCGATCACGGTCACGTTCGGCAGCCGTTCGAGCTGATTGCGCAATGCCGCCATATAGCTCACGCCGGGAATCAGGTGCGCTCGCGGATAGGATGGACCGCCTCCAGGGGAGTCAGGAGATGGCCCGCCGCCGCGCCGGTCTTCAAAGGCGAGCGGCTTGGCGCCCCAGTCGATCAACTCCTGCGCCCGGGCCGGCGCTTCTTCAGAGAGGACCTCGATCAGATTCTGATCGTTCAAAAAGCAACCGATGCGAACGATATCCTCGAAGATATAGCGCGGACTGTCCTCCGGGTGTGAGACCCACTGCATACCGCCGTTGGCCATAACGGTGAGTCCCGATTTTCCGACCGGTCCCTGGTTGAGGATCAGGATGCGCAATTGGGGATTTTGGGCGGCTTCGATTGCCGCTCGTGCGCCTGCTCCGCCGGCGCCGATCACTAATACATCGGTTCTGATTGCCATAGCGTCCTCTCCAAAACTTTGCTTGTTTGGATTTCGTGGCGTCGAGTTTAACTCGAAGGCTCGAAGACTCAAAGACCCGATGTATATTTTTGATTACTACGGAAGCAAAAGCGGCGTAAAATTCGGATCAAAAGGAGGCGGATAATGAAAGTTGCTATTTCTTTTCTAACAGTTTGTGCATTAATCGCTTTATTCGGCTCCACAGCACTTGGGCAGTACTCAACTTCTGCCCGTTTTGAGCCGGATGGGCGCTATACGATGACGGCTACGATTGACCCCGGATTTCGGGGTACTACTGCAGTAATGACCGGAAGCCCGTACTCGGGCGAAGAGGTGTCTCAGACGATTCAAGTCCTGGCCGATGGAACTCGAGTCACTCATCCACAGGCCAGCGTCCGTCAATGGCGGGATTCCGCCGGAAGAACGCGCACTGAACGCCCCCTTATGCCAGTAATGACGGGTTCCATGACCGTTGAGAATATGCCGTACTTCATAGAAATTTTCGATCCTGATGCGGGCTACCGGTATTACGTCGATTCAGTAAACCGGGTTGCGCATCGCTGCAAGCTGCCGTCGAACTTGCTAAGGATTCAAAGGCCGTCTCAAACCACCGTCATCGGGCGGAGCATTAATGTGACAAGGCCGGGCCCCAACAACTCGGAAAGTACGACCGAATCGCTAGGGACAAAGGTCGTTGAAGGAATACCAGCCGAAGGAACTCGTACGACCACCACTTATCCGATCGGCGCAATAGGGAATGACCGCCCTATTGTAACCACTATGGAGATGTGGCATTCCCCGGACCTGAACGTAACGGTGTTTTTAAAAAACGTCGATCCGCGTTCCGGCGAAAATATCCATGGGCTGATCAACATCAGCCGTGCTGAACCTAACCCGTCTCTTTTTGAAGTGCCTCCGGATTACCAATTGGCCGATGAGACCGGTTCTTT
>JBEKKY010000119.1:0-10292 GCA_050010475.1 Acidobacteriota bacterium
CGCCACGGATTCCACGGATTTCACGGATTTTGAATCCGCAATAATTCGTGGAATCCGTGGCGTTTTTCCAAAGGAATCAGTTCGATGGATGAGCCGCTATCAACGGGCAAAATGGTCATACCCGTGCGGCAGGAGCCGCCGGCGACTCCCGTTTTGTCCGGTTATCCAAACCTTCCCGACGTCTGCGGACATTTCTCCTATTCTCGTGATTGGCGGAAGCTCGGCAGGATAAGTTCTCTCCAGAAGACCGCAGTTTGAACTCGGCACGGCAAACAGCAGCTCGTAATCTTCGCCGCCGTGCAGAGCGAGTTCCACTGGGTCAAACCCCCACCGGGCGGATTCCTGAAATACAGGAAGGCCGGAGACGCGGATCTCGGCGCCGACATCACTAGCCACGCAGAGGCGAGGGAGATCCCTTGATAAACCGTCGCTTAGATCCATCATGCAGCTCACAAGACCGGATTGGGCCAGGCATAGCCCAGCTTCGCAGCGCGGCTCCGGATCGCGAAACGCTTGCAGCGCTGCTTTCCGCGGACGCGATTTCGAATCCGGATGACCCCGCTGAAGCAGTTTTAATCCTGCGGCAGACCGGCCCAAATTGCCTGTCACGTACAGGAGATCACCAGGTCCACCCCCGGTCCTATAGAGAACTTTACGATTCAAGGACTCCCCGATTGCCGAGATGGAGACGACGATGTCTCTTTCCGAGCGGGAGAAATCTCCTCCAATCAATTGCGCGCCCAACGATTTGCCTTTCCCGGTCAGTCCGTCATAAAATTCCAGAATCCAGCGCTCAGAAATGCCCGCAGGTATTGCCAGCGAGACGGTAAAGAAGCGGGGCCTCGCGCCCATTGCCGCCAGATCGCTCAAATTCACCGAAATCGATTTGCGGCCGAGCTGCCGAGGAGTGGTCCAATCACGATGAAAATCGATCCTCTCCACAAGCATGTCGGTCGTAATCAGCCATAATTCTCCCTCTTGATTCGGGCGGATTACCGCAGCGTCATCTCCGATCCCCTTTTTCAAAAGGGGGCTGTCGGCTGGGCAGCGAGCCTGCAAGAGCTTGATCAGGCTGTCTTCACTGGCTGGCTGCAAGTTTTTTGGGGCATGGGGGGCGGAACTTCGGACAGATTTGACGGCCATGAGCTTATCCCTTAGGGAACCCCGGATCTTCCTTCAACTACTTTTTTGTAAAGAGCTCGTTAATCTCCGTCATGAACTCGGCAACGTCCTCGAACTCCAGATAAACGGAGGCAAACCTGAGGTAGGCGACCTTATCGATGCTCTTGAGCTCGGAAAGAAGGATTTTTCCTATGTTGACCGATTCCAGCTCGCGTTCCGGACTCTCCTGCACGGTTTGTTCCACTTTATCCACGATTTTCTCCAGCTGGGTCAGGCTGACCGGCCTTTTTTCACAGGCTTTAAGAAGTCCGTTCAGGATTTTGTTCCGGTCAAATCTCTCCCTGCCGCCATCCTTCTTTATCACCATGTACGGGATTTCGTCACTTCGCTCATAGCTGGTAAACCGGCGGGCGCAGTTGAGACACTGCCGCCGGCGCCGGATGGAATCTCCATCCCGGCTCTCACGGGAATCTACGACGCGGTCTTTAAGGAATCCGCAGTAGGGGCACTTCATGGCGCATGCCTTGCAGTTGAATGATTAGAGTTCTCGTTCTACGCGGCATAGAATGGCACAATTTATTGAATTCAAAAAGCAAAAAGCCGGTAGGGAGCAGGCAGTGGGCAGGCGGCAATAGGGGCAGGTAGTCTTTCCTGGCAGTGTTGAAAAAAACCATTCTGGCTACTGGCTTCTTGCTTCTGTCTCCTTGCCCTGTGTATGCTGGATCAACCAGACACACAGATAATTTGAACTTTAGCGCAGACGGTTCCGTTTTCATGGTTGGGAACAGGACAGAAACCAAGGAGTCACGGGTGCTCTCAGGCGATTCCAAACTTGTAGAGCGCTGTCTCCGCGGCGATGACGCTGCCTGGGAGGCGGTCGTGAAATCCTTCGGAAAACGTATCTATAACCTGAGTTATCGCTATACGAACCGTCGGGATGAAGCTGAAGATTTGACTCAGGAGATCCTGATTCGGGTTTACCAGAACCTTAAAAGCTACCGCGCTGAATCAGGCAGTTTTCAAAACTGGCTCTTAAGGGTTGCCCGGAACCTGATTATTGACCACTACCGTCAGGTCCGCCGATATCCGCAGACGGGAGGCAGCGACGAACTGGAAACCATGAATATCGGGGATGAGAAGCTTCCAACCCCCCAGCGAGCGTTTGAACAAGTGGAAGCTTCACAATTTCTGCAAGACGGGCTTCAGTCGCTCTCTCCTGAACTAAAGGAAGCAATTGTTCTCAGAGATATCGAGGGTATGGCTTACGGTGAGATGGCCGATCTGCTCAACATTCCGGAAGGTACCATCAAGAGTCGGATCAACCGCGGTCGTCTGGAGCTTGCGAAGCTGTTGATAAAGCGGCGTTCCCAGATTGGAATGCAGGGGTAGGGGGGCTCATGGACTGTTCGAAAATAGAGCAATGGCTTAGCGGATACCTGGAATCGAGCCTCCCCGCTGAGGAAACGGAAAATGTAGCGCAACATCTTGAAACTTGTGCCAACTGCTCCGCCCTGCTGGTTGAAATGCGCTCGGCTTTGTCGTTATGCGGCAGCTATCGGGTGCTGGAAATGGATCCGGACTTCATCGAGAAGATTCTCCTCCGCACGTCCGGGCGCCCACGGACTCGAACCTTCCGGGAACGGCTCAACCAGTATTTTGTGCACCCGTTTCTCACGCCCCGTTTAGCGGTCGGGGCGAGTCTCGTGACATTATTCCTGGTTCTCATGACAAATCTTATGGGTCCACGCTTGTCCGGGGCCGCGTCGGCGCTGGCACCGGAGGAACTGCTGCGCTATATGGATCAAGGAGTTCAGCATCTGTATGGGCAGGTTCTGAGGGCTGATGCGCTGAAGGATGATTGGCAGGCACAGTTCAGTCGTTTTAAAAACAACACCTGGAACAAAATGCGTTCGATCATGGAACAGATGGATGCCCCCGTCGAGGGGCGGCGAAAATCACAGGACGAAAAAAAGGAAAAAGCTCCGAAGGAGAAAAGCAGCAGTTTAATGGAATCGTCGGCGTAGGGGGGACCGGTCGTTTGCCCCTACAGCTCATTAAGACTCGAGGATTGTGAGGATAATGATATGAAATGCTCGTACCACCCTGACGTCGATTCTCAGGAAGCATGCACTGTTTGCCGCAAGCTTCTATGCACGGAGTGCGCGCACAAAATCAAGGGGAAGCCGTATTGCCAGGACTGCCTTGTCCAAGGAGCGGAGTGGGCTGCTACGGTCAAAGGTCTTAAATTGCCTTCCGATTCTCCCAAGAGAGCTGCATTCTGCGCCATAATCCCCGGAATGGGCGCCGTCTATAACGGTGAGTATATGAAGGCAATCACTTATTTTGCCGTGTTCGCCGCACTTTCGATGATGGGCGACAGGGTAAATGGAGTCTTCGGGTTCGGAGCTTTTGTTTTCGTCCTCTTTACTATGTTCGACGCCTATCGAACAGCGGAAGCCAAAGCTCGCAGAAAAATCCAGGCCGGATTCGTCCCGGAAGAACCGGTTCACCAGGACAAAACCATTGTCGGCTGGGGGATCCTTCTGATCATCCTCGGTGTCGTTTTCCTTCTGCAAAACCTGATTCCCTACCACTTTTTGAACCGGCTATGGCCGGTCGTGTTCATTCTGGTTGGCGCTTATCTCGTTTACCGCGCGATAGAAGCCCGGGACAAGAAGCTCAGCAACCCGGCAGATCCAATCCCGGGTCCGAAGGAGGATATCTGATATGTCCAGGCGCCCTCTCGGCGGTGCATTAACCGCCGGTCTCATCCTGATCATCCTCGGTGCGATCTTCTTAATTGAAAATTTGTATGCGCCCTTCTCCGCCTGGCGGCTGATTGCGCGTTATTGGCCCGTAATCCTGATCTTCATTGGGTTAAGAAGAATGTACGATTATTTCACCTGGCCACAAAATCCCCCTGCGCCGAATCGACCAGAATCAAAGGAGTGAACCATGTCAACCAGGCGTCGTCCATCGCTGCTGGGAGCTTTGCTCTGGACAGGGATTGGGCTGCTGTTTCTTTTACGCAATTTCGGCATCGGGCCGGATTTCTGGTCGCTTGCGGGACGTTATTGGCCGGTTTTGCTGATCTTCCTCGGATTGGGAAAAATAATCGACTATTTTCTCAAGAAGGATGCGATCTCGATCCGGATCGGCGAGGTTTTTGGAATCATCTTGCTGCTGCTGATCGGTACTGCAGTTTCCAACATGTCCGGCAGCCACATGAATCGAATTATTCGCGACCTGCCGATCGAAATCGGCGGCAATTCCATGCCGCTCGGTCAATGGATCGGTGAATCTCATACGTATTCGGAGGACGTCACGTATCCGCTCGAGTTTTCGACTCCCATTCGTGTGGAAAATTCATATGGAATGGTGTCGGTAGCTCCGGGTAGCGACCGGGAAATACGAGTACATTTAAAGAAGGTGATTTACGGCGACGAAGCCGGCGCAAAGAGTCTCGCCGCTGAAATCCATCTGCAGGGAGAGGCGGAGAACCAGGACGGATCAACCGCTGCCCCCAAGGCTGAGGCGGAGCCGACGAAGCAATCCGGAACCAGACATTTTGTCATACGAACCAATCGCGATGCGCTGGATCCTCAAAACCGGCTTTTCAATACGGACATCGAAATATTCGTCCCCAAAAACTCGCAAGTGCAGGTCGTCAACAGTTATGGAGAAGTTCGAGCCGCAGACCTCGATGGAAAACTGGACCTGAGCACCACTCACAGACCTCTCGAGCTGCGGGATTGTACCGGCCAATTCAACGTCTCCACGCGTTATTCAGAATGCCGGCTGACAAATCTCAAAGGCAATCTCAGCGTGGATGGATACGGCAGAGTTTACGTCGAAAACGTGAAGGGGGACGTCGCGGTAACAAATGAATACGCCCCTTCGGAAATCGTCAATATTGATGGAAAATTGACGGTGTCATCCACTGAAGGCAATTTGAGAATCGAAAGGGTCACCAAACCCGTTTCGATCGACGCGCGCGGGACGCAGGTTCAAGTGTCCGACCTGCAGGACAGCCTTCAAATAACGACCAGCTACAAGAGCGCAGATATTTCCAAGGTCTCTTCCCGGGTCACGATTGAAAGTCGCTACGCAACCCTGAATCTTAAGAATATTCAAGGCAATATTGAAATTAATTCCAGTTCCGATACGATCAGCGCCGATGACATTCATGGGCAGTTTCTATTGAAGGCGCGCGGTAGCGGTGTTCGGGCAAATAACATCCGGGGTCCGCTGGATATTCGCACTACTCTAAAGGACGTCGTGGTAAACGAGTTTGGCGACAGTTGCAGCATCAGCAATGAATATGCCGCAATCAGCATCTCCTCCCACGTCTTGGGCAAAGGAGACGTGAAAGTGGCAAACCGTAACGGAGACGTGGACTTGTTCCTTCCCGAAGGTGCCGCTTTTTCGATCGATGCCACCGCACGCAATGGAAAGGTTCTATCGGACTATGCGGGATTGGAGCCCACCAGGAACGCAAATGTCGGTTTGCTGAAATCCAAGGTCAAAACCGGCGGTCCCAGGATTACTTTGGAGACCGATTACAGCGACATACACGTATATAGCGCTCAAGACGATGGGCACAGAAAATCCATCAATAATAATAACAATAATGTTTATTCCTCGATTCACATGACCCGCGGGCTGAACTGGATAGGAGTGCAGCAATGAAAAGATCGCTTTGGCTACCATGTACCCTTCTCTTGCTTGCCGGTTGCGATTTCCAGGACCGCATACCGATCGAAATGTCTTCCATGAACCAGACCCAACCGCTCGGAAAAGAGAAATCTCTCGATTCGACCATTCGCTTCGACATCGGTTCATTGGAAATCAGCGGCAGCCATAAGGATGCCACGCTCTATTCACTGAACCTGGAATATGACAAAGCAGGCTACACGCCGGACGTTCAATATGACTCGGCACTGTCCGGGTCGGAGGGCAGGTTCTCTTTCAATCTTAGCAGCATGCACCGGGCGGGGATAAGGAGGGAAAGACAAAACAACCGGCTTCGCCTTTCCTTTAACGATTCGGTCCCGCTAAACCTTAAGGTGAATGCCGGAGTCGGAGATGCCCGCCTTTCCCTCTCCGGAATGCAATTGTCTCGCCTCGAGTTCGAATCCGGAGTCGGCGGAGCCAGGATATCGGCCTATGAACCCAATTCAGTCCCCTGCGACTACATCCGATTGAAAAGCGGTGTGGGCGGTTTTGACGCCATCGGCCTTGGCAACCTGAATTTTAGGGACTTCGAATTCGAGGGCGGAGTGGGCGGTGCCAATATGGACTTCAGCGGAGAGTGGAAGCAAAACGCCGATATACGGATAAAGGTCGGTGTGGGTGGAGTGAGCGTGCGCATGCCCCGGGAAATTGGAGTGAAGGTTGAGGCCGAAAAACATTTTTTAAGCGGTGTACACCTCGAAGGATTCAGTCATAGAGATTCCTACTACTACAGCGAGAACTACGATAAGGCCGCCATCAAAGTGTCGGTTCGGGTTGAAGCCGGAGTCGGCGGGCTTAGAATATCCTGGCTGTAAACAATTGACGATTTACGGTTAACGATTTTGGATTAAACCCATCCGTTTTTGAATCGTAAATCGTCAATCGTAAATCGTCAATGAAACTATACGGCTGGTTCGGTCTGCTGCTCCTTCCTCTGTCCGAGTACTGTCTTTTTCGAAAAATAGAGCCATTCATAAGCTGGTTTTACTGCTTCGCCTGGTGGTCCTATATACTTCTGGCGGACAACCTGCTCCTGAAACTCCGCGGGAGATCACTTTTAACGGACCGAAGGCGCGAGTTCTGGGGCATGCTCCCCATTTCCATATTCATATGGCTGCTGTTTGAATCCTATAACTTCACCATTCGGAATTGGACCTACAATACTGTTCCCCCGCAGATCTGGTTGCGCTGGCCAGGATACGCAGTGGCGTTTTCAACCGTGCTGCCGGGAATTTTTATTACATCCGATATCGTGCAATTGCTGATAGACTGCGCCTCCGGAAGTCCGGCATCGGAAGATGAAATGCTGTCTTCGGAGTCCTCCACCAAACCCTCCACATTATTCGTTGTCTTCGGCCTTATTTTGACCATTGCGCCTCTGGCCTTGCCTCAGTACTTCTTCCCCGCGGTCTGGCTCGGGCCCATTTTTCTTCTCGATCCACTGCTGGAGAAAGTCGGGATCCAAAGCCTCTCGTTGGGCATTTCCTCCGGGAACCGGAGGCGAGTGTGGAGTCTAATGCTGGCAGGACTGATCTGCGGAGCAATGTGGGAATTCTGGAATTATTGGGCGGGCTCCAAGTGGACTTACTCTATTCCTTTTGTCGGACAGGCAAAAGTCTTCGAAATGCCTGTTTTAGGTCTCTTCGGATTCCCGCCGTTCGCGCTGGAATGCTGGATCCTGTATCATCTGCTCCGGGCGATCCCCCGGAAAATGGATTCTTCTGCGCCACGCATTTCCTGGTGGATTGCATTGGGAATTGTGTCGATAATTATTTTTCGGGGAATCGATCGCCACACGGTCGTTCGCTTCGCGGAACAGGTTCTCCACTCTCCCTCCGGAGGAGGATGATCCATGCGGTTTTACACGGTGCTGTTTTGCTGCCTGCTGATCCCGAATCTTTTTCCTCAAGACTCTTCCCAGCCACGCTCACCTTCTCCCCAGGCTCCCTATGTGGAACGAGAGGAAAAGCAGTTCAACTTCTATCCGGGAGGGAAAATCGATATTTCGGCCGGCGCGCGCGGCAGCGTGAAAATTATCGGCTGGCAGAAAGCGGTCGTTCACGTGGAAGCGGAAAAAGTGGCTTACTACCTTTCTGAAGAGCAGGCAAAGAGTGAACTTCAACACTCCCCAATCCGGGTCCGATGGACTCAGACAAGCGCAACCATCGTAACCCCGGCTAGCGCAGCAAGCATTGAAATCAATCTTACCGTACACGTTCCCGGCGACAAAACAGACATTAACGCCAAAATCAATCACGGCGACTTTTCTATTGAAGGGGTCAACGGCTGGGTGGAAGCCACAATAATGACGGAAGGGAGCCTCGAAGCCAAATCATTGTCCGGCTATTTTTCCGGCACTACTTTGCGCGGCGACATCAACGTAGAAATGACCGGCACTCGATGGCTCGGGTTCGAATTTGCAGCTTTGACGCACAACGGTTCCGCTCATCTGCAAATTCCGGAACAATATTCCGCCGCGCTGCAGTTCGAGACCCGGAACGGCAAAATTTTAGTCGACTATCCTCCCCAGGTTGTGGATGGGGAGCCGACGCCGCCTGATATCGTGATTCGCAAGAACGCACAATCTCTGAAGGCTTCTGTTGGAGATGGAGGCTCACCCATTAAGCTTGCGACCTATTCCGGGGATGTCTCACTATCGAAAAAGGAATAGAACCATCTCACCCCCTATCGGAATCCTCCGCAGCCTGATCAATCAGAACAGTTTTGAAAAGTCAGTTCAGCACACACGAAACGTGCGGTATCTTTTTTCGTGTTGTTCGTGCGTTTCGCAGTCAAAAAGCTTCAGATTTCTCTAAGAAAACCTGCGGACGATCGTTATTCCAGTTAAAGAAGCCGGAAACAGCCAGTGAGGGCCGAATGAAGACTCCAGATTCGAGCTGGGTGCCGTCAGTCATGGCCGACTATGAAAAACCGCTGACCCGTTACGCGGCCCACATCACCGGCGACGTGGAGAGAGCCCGGGAGGTTGTGCAGGACACCTTCCTGAAGCTCTGCCGTCAAAAGCCGGCTCAAATACGCAACCATCTGGCGCAATGGCTCTATACAGTCTGCCGAAACCGGGCGCTCGATGTGCGAAGAAAGGAGAGACGCATGACTGGAATCAGCGATACCCAAATCCAACTGCAGGCTCATTCCGGGCCGGAACTCTCCGCAGCCCTGGAAAAAGAAGAACAGATCTCGGACGTTCTCAAGATTCTAAACACTCTCCCCGCAAACCAGCAGGAAGTACTCCGGCTGAAATTTCAGGGCGACCTGAGCTATGGCGAAATCAGCCGGGTTACCAGTCTCACGGTAAGCAATGTCGGCTTTCTCATCCACACCGGAATTAAAACAATCCGGGAGAGGATTACGCAGCCGGCCATAAGGAGGGTGAAATGAAGATCGACGCGAATGACCCAAGATGGACCGCTTACGCTCTCGGCGAGATTGAGGACGAGCAGGAGAGAGCGGAAATGGAGCGCATTCTGGAGGGTTCCCCTGAAATGCGCCGGCTGGTCGAAGAAATCCGCAACACCGGCAACGTGCTGAGCCAGGAATTGAAGGCTGAACCCGCAGTGGATTTGACGAGCGCTCAGCGAATGCGGATCGCGGAGAAGGCCAATTCCGGCAGAACCTGGTTTGGATTGAGGCCGGCATGGGTTTTGGCCACCGCCGCAGCCCTGGTGCTCGTCTCGGTTATTACGATCCGGCAAATGAAACACAGATGCAATCGACACAACCCGCTCCAGCAGTGCAGCCAGCCGCTGGTACAGCGAAACCTTTGAGGACTGTCCCGAACAAAACGGCTGTGCCTGACACGAATCAAGCAAAGTCTGAGGAGAGCCGGAAACCTGAAGTGCTCGCGCCCGCGACACTTGCAGCCGTGGCAAACCAGAATCAGATCAAAACCAGTGTCCAGGACGCGCTTCTGGAATCGAGTTCTACAACTGGACAGGTCCCGCAGGAAAAAACCATCACATCGTTGCCTTCGATGAACAACGACATGACGGATCTCGTTAACGTGATGGGCGGTGTCGTCAGAAGTGATGCGGATTCCGTTTTCGGCAACACGACCCAAACCTTCGCCGGAGTTGCGTCTAGCAGCGTAAACGTACAGCGCGACGGCATTTCGGTCAACGACGTCCGTTTCGCGCAATCCGGTATCGTTTCCCCAGGTCGCCTCAATCCGGATACGGTGAGCGAATTCAAGCTGGTGTTGACACCGGTTCCCCCACCTCCGTGCTGCGGCAGGCCGCCCCTGCTCCCGGTTCAGCGATTGCCAGGAAGATTCAATACCGAAGCGTACGATCACATCCTCGACAACCCGTTCCTGGATGTCGTGCAGAACCCGCTCTCCACATTCTCAATCGATGTCGACACGGCTTCGTATTCAAACATGCGCCGATTCCTCGATGGGGGCAATCTTCCGCCTAAGG
>JBEKKY010000120.1:0-9568 GCA_050010475.1 Acidobacteriota bacterium
CAATCGACACTTTTTCCGCAGCGAAAGTGGAGATGCTCTGCGGCGCATTATCCTCATAAACCTTGAAATCCTCTTTTTTCAGATCCGGTATCAGATTGCCTTTGCTGTCGCGCACGGTTATGTCGACCAGAACCATCGCGGCCTGGACCGAAAACGTGGGCACCTCTTGCTTTGCCACTGTCGGCTGCGGGCTCTGATTCTCCTGGGGACCTGCAATCGCAAATGCGGCCAGTCCGCCGACCAGGCACGCCAGACAATAAAAGCAGTGAATTCTCTTTCGTCTTTGAACTCGCATCGTTAGAACCTGACTCGAAGACTAGCGATCATTTGCCGCATCGCGCTCACGTTGGTTACTTGCCCGAAATTCAGAGAGTTGACTGTTGTGCTCACGCCCGCCCAGTTGGGATGATTGAGCAGATTCGTCACCTGCCAGGTAAAGTCTATCCTTCGGCCGTTTTCGTCCAGGCGAAAGCTTTTGCGCACATTAAGATTAATCAAATTCATTCCAGGTCCGGTAATCGTGTTTCTCCCGGCGGTTCCATAGGGTCCCGACGGGATGGCAAAAGCGGCCGTATCGAAAAATTCCGACACGGTCCGCTCATCTCTTGGGAGCGTGATCGCAGCTCCCGTGGCGTCCGGCCGCAAAGAGCTGTACAGCGCGGCGCCCGATGTATTCCCGTTGCTGCTTATATACCGGGCAGTCAATGGAGTGCCGCTTGCCAACTGAAACGTTCCGTTGAAGGTCCATCCCGAAATGAAATTGAGCAGCTTGGGCGAGGAGCCGGCGAAGAACTTCCGGTTCTGTCCTATTGGCAATTCGTATGTGATGTTCGACTGAAAATTATGCCGGCGATCCCCATTGCTCAAACCGCGCTCAGCCGACAGGTCCGCATCGTTCTGAGCCACGGAGGATGGAGCGTCGTCGATGCTCTTTGAAAATGTATAGGAATTCGTAATATTGAATCCGCGCGAGAAGCGCCTATTGAGCATCACAGTCATGCCGTGGTAAATCGAAGAACCTCCATTGGTCTCGAAAATAAAATTCTCCGCATTGCTGCTGCGATTGGGAGCGCGCAGAATAGTGAGTCCTGTCCCCTTGCTCCCGTTATATGCGATATCCAGAACGTAAACTCTCGAGAACTGAGCCTGAACATCCATGTTCCATTGCTGGGCATAGGGGACCCGATACTTGGGATCTATGGCAAAGGTGTTCAGGATCGTCAGCGCCGGGATGGAAGGAAAGCCGTTTTGCAGAGTCAATGGATTGGACGGGCCGGTTGCCAGGTTCTGGGTAAAGGCAAACGGCGGCTGGTTCACAAGTTGGTTCACAATAGAGGAATATCCGCTGACGTCATAACCGATTCCATACCCTGCTCTGATAACGACCGGCAAACCGGATTTAGGCCTCCACGCGATTCCCACACGAGGAGCGAAATCATTTCTGTCCGGATTGACAAGCGACCTGGAAAAATGTTGACCGTTGAAGTGCCCTGTCTCATTCGGAAATACCTGCGCCAGCTGTGTAAAACCAGGCGAGGCATCCAGACTTACAAGGCGGTTATATTTTTCATAAGTGGGTTCAGTGTATTCATAGCGGAGGCCATAATTGAGCGTGAGGTTGGAGTTGAACCGCCAGTTGTCCGTGATATACATATCCCAACTGCGGTTTCTGAGATAGATGTTGTTCCCATTGGTATTCACGGCAGGATTGACGAACCTTCGCGAAGTCGAATAGGGCAACCCAAGCAGAAAATCGGCAAGATCATTGCCGGTCCCTGCAACCTGGCGGCCTTGAGCGTCAAGAAGAGCCGTGGCATAACCGGTGAACGTATACGTGCCTCGTCCATTACTGTCCGTATACGAGTTGAGCTGAGTCCAAGTCAGGTCCGCTCCCGCTCGAAGGGAATGTTTCGTGCCGATTTTGTTGAGTCCGCCCGAAATCGTGACGTTCTGATTTTGGCGCAGAGCAGGCGCAGCCAATCCGATTCCTCCATAGTTGGTAAAGCCGATCGTGGGTGGGCCCCAATTGATGGGATCTTCCGAGACTCCCATCATTCCCAGTTCCCCCTCCACGTCCTGCTTGTAAGCGAAACCGTTGCTGGATTCAACGTGAACCCGGTTGAGCGCCACCCTCCAGTTTGCGATAAACCGCGGCTGAAACGAATGCATACCCGAGATTTGAATATTCTGACCGGAATTGGAAGTGGTTGTGTCTTCACCCAGAAAGGTAGAGGGACTCAGCCTGCTGGCGCGGCGCATGCTATAACTCACCCCGAAATTGTCCTTGGACGAGAGTCTCAATCCGGTGACGCTTGCCTGAACTTGATCGGAAGACGAAGGGATGCTTCGCTCCAGAGAATAGTTATTCACACAGAGGCCATTTGCGGCACAAGGAATGTTTGCTGCCGGAATAAACTTGAGCAATTGATTTGCAATCGGATTTATGGAGGGAATCTTCGTGAAACGCGAGGCAGGATCGTTCGGATCCAGATAGAGCTGCACCGGCTGCACAACTTCGGACTGCTTACCGGTGGATGGATCGAAGACCAATGCCTGCGCATAGGTTTGAGAGAAGTCGCCTATGCGCTCAAGATCGGTCGGGACGGTTGCCAGCACATCGTCTGCCCCCCGATTGCGGGTCCCGCTGTAGGTGAGGCTCCATCCCGGGGGGCCGCTGGCTCTCCCTCTCCCGCCCGGTCCGCTCTGGCCGGCGGTTTGAGTTTGGGTTTTAAAAAACGGCAACGCTCCGCCGACCGTCAGGCTATAGCTGTCCGTAATCGCAAGGGGTTTTGGCACTGTTTGTCCCGTAAGGGAATAGTTCCGCGCATTCAAAGCGGAGTTGGCATAGGTTTCCGACAGGTTCCCCTCTATTTTGCTCTGCTGGAATTGAGCGCCGCGACCGCCTCTGCCTCCCATGCCCATGAATCCCATTCCGCCGCCCGGCCCTCCGAAACCGTCGCCCGCACCGCCGGGACCTCCAGCTCCCCCCGCGCCTCCTCGGCCCATCTGATTGAGGTCCGACATCTGGAAACCCATTTGACGGGCAACATTCATTATCTGATCGCGGAATCCCGGGTCACCGAGGTTGCCGGCATCCATGTTTGCCGAATTGCCGTTGACAAATACAGTACTGTCCTGGGGTGAGGCGACAGCGCTTATTCCCCCGGTCGCCTGCGGTGTCAATTCCTGCTGAAACTGATTCAAGCCGGGCAGATCCGTGACGGCTGCAGTCTGAAACTCAGCCTCCAGAGTTTGCGTTGGTTGAGTCTGCTTCGGCTTCGAAGCTTGCTGCGGAGCGCTTTGAGCTTGAGGACGCGGCACCGGGGCCAGCTGAACCGCCAGGCTTCGGCTAGAGTTGGAAGCAGTATCCACGGCGTCATTCACACTCTTGACGAATCCGACAATTTCTACGGTCAACTGATAAACCCCTGCCGGAAGTCCCTCGAATTTGAAGGATCCATCTAACTCCGTAAGGGTTTCCGCCACCTTGCCTGAAGCGTTGGAAACGGAGACGCCTGCGCCTGGGATGGGAGTACCCTTGGCATCCGCCACTTTGCCGGAGATGGAGGTCTGATCCTGTGCGGACAAAAAACCACAAACCAAAATAAAGGTGAGAATCAGAAACGGTTGAACGATGGCACTTCGCTTGAATTGTCGCATACTCTGGGTAATACGTAACTGACGAAAAAGCGTTACCGATCTTGTTTTGCGAACGCGTTTATTTGCTGGAGCGAAAAGACGAAACGCCACGGATTCCACAGATTGTAAAATCTCTGTTAACCCGTTCTAACAAACTCTCAGCCGACTTTTTCAGACACCGGTTCTTATCAGTTCGAGCAGAATGAGGAGGACTACCGCCAGAACCAGGCCGACCATTGTTTGGTGTTCCCGATTTCGGATCACCCTGGACCACGAAAAAACCGAAGAAGCCTGGCCGGTCCGACGAAAAGCGGGAAAGAACAGCGGCACTCTCGCCGAATACTCCAGGAACCTGTCTCCATGTTGCTGGAGCAACTCCTGTTCCTCGGCTCTCATCACCGGATAATAGAAAATAGCAAAAAAAACTCCGAATGCCGGCAATAACCACCAGTATCCCCGGCCTGCAATAATGATTCCGAGCGCCATGAAAAAGGAACCGAGATAGAGGGGATTGCGGGTGAACGCATACGGCCCTCCTTGTGTGAGGACTCTAGCCTTCTCGATATGCCCGGCCGCCCATAGTCGCAGGAGCCCGCCAGCCAGAGCGATTACTCCTCCAATCCATAGCGACCGGATCGACGGATGCATTAGAAAGAGGAAAATGATTCCAAGAACGGTTCCCACCGGCACACGAGTTTTTTGAGCCAGTTTTTTCCATGAATGCATAGATAAATTCGAAATTCGAGATTCATCCCTGCAATTTCGAATCTCGAATCCTGTCAGTTCACTTCTTTTCCGTATCCATGGTTGTGCGCTCGCGGGTAAACGGAGCGGCCAGCCATTTATTGGCTTCCGCCTGAGCGCCGTTTGTATCATCTTTCGTATTGAGTGCTTTGGTGTATTCGGCCATCGCCCTCTGGCGCTGACCGAGAATGTCGTAAATCTTGCCCAGGTAAATATAGCACCACACCTCAATCCACTTCGGATCTCTGTCCCCGTTGAGCGCATCGCGAAATGAATTTGCTGCCGATTGCAAATTGAATTGTTCATAGAAGACTTCCGCGAGCCGAAAATGGGCCAGCGAACGGTGAGGGTTCAGCTTGAGAGCACTCTCATAAGCCCGAATCGCCTCAACAAAGTCACCCTTTTGCTTGAGATCGTTGCCCAGGGAGAGCTGGACGGAAGTCTGCAATTCCTTCGAATCCCTCAGCAGCTTGTTGTTCGGATCCAAAACAACTTTTTGAGGCATGGAGAAACTTGAGATGTCGAAAGAAGTAGACTTGCCGTTCAGTTCGACTATCTTTGTTTCCTCTTTCCCGTCTGTAACCACGCCAACCTCGACCGGCATCCGGAAAAGATCCCGGTCTTGTTTCACCGTCCCGGAAACCCGGAAACCGTTTGTCGTCTTGAAGACCACGTAATCGGATTGAAATGCAGGGACTCCGATTGTGTCAATCCATTCGGCGAAAAACCACGCCAGTTCTTTGCCATTGAGTTTGTCGGCAAGCTTTTGGAAAGAAGCAGTGCTTGCCTTCTTTCCGGAGTATTCATGAATGTACTGCTGTATGAGTTGGCTGAATTTGGCGTCGCCCAGGATTCCGCGCAGCATATTCAAAATCCAGGCGCCCTTCCCTGCGACAACGGATTCGTACTTTTCGCTGCGATAGCCCAATCCAAGTCCGGACCGGACAGCGCTTTTGTTTTCGAATTTCAGGGCCAGGACGGCCAGATTGTCGATCTCTTCCTTATAGGCGGCGGCCCCCCCCGCTTTCCCCAGATATTGGGCGGCCGAATAATAAGCCATTCCATCTACAAGCCACAGATCGTCGGTGCTCTGTATCCCAACGGTCTCCTGCCACCACTGGTAAGCGATCCGGCGCGCGAGATCCCGGACGGGCGGCGTTGATTCGGCGAGTTCCCTGCGGGTGATAAAGATCGTCCCCAGCATCCCAGGCTGTTTTGCCAGCTGTTCATCCACTTCGACGAGCCGATAATTGCTGCCCGAAGCGGATGGGCCATAAGTCCCTTGATAAAACTCCAGGATCTTTGCAGCGGCTTCGGCGTTTTTTTGCATCAGGTCCAGCTGCTTGTTGTCTTTTGCGAAGCATTCAATTGTAAAATTTCCGGCTTGCACTTTTTTTTGGAAGTATTGCCCTGCCACGATTGAGCCGGGTAATACAGGAACCTTTGCAGTCCAGCCGAAATTTTCAACGATGCCTTTGGTGACAACAGGCAGCTGCATGCCCGGACCGATAACGGTCATGCCCAACGGAACCGTCACCTCCAGCCTAGCTGTCGCCCTGTCCACCAAAAATTGATTAATGGGAAACCACTTTGCAGAATACATCAGGTAGGTTCCTTCCATCCCGATGTATGCGCTGTTCTCGTCCCGGGTATACATCCGGCTGAAACGGTCCCGGTCAAAACCACCCTGATATTCAATCCTGATCGTCACCCTGGATCCTGAGGCAAGGGGCTTTGCGAATCGAACGGAAAGGAAACCCGGACCGATTTCGTCCTGTCCGAATTCCAACTCTATTCCTTCCGAGTCGAGCACTTTTTGCACCGAGAGATTTTCGCTGAGCTCGAAAACAACGAAGTCGGTCGCTTGCAGGGGAATGAAAGTAATCGCGGCTGCGGCTTTGAGTTCGTGAGCATCAGGGGTCAGGTTCGCTTCGATGTTGTAGTTCTCGACCTCGATCCGCGGAATTGAGAAAGATGGGGCTTTTTTGGTCTGGGACTGGCCCCTGGCAGCCAATCCGGCAATCACCAGCAGCAACGCAAATCCGGAGATCAGGGTGGATTTCATACGCATGTTTGTACCCTATAGATAACGGCTCACGGTTGTCGCCACCGATTCCGAGGCGCAACGGGCGCTGAGTTGTTCCCTTATTCTCGCAAGCTGTGCACGCATTGCGGCGCCTTTTTCCGGTTCATCCAGATAGTTCAGAGCTACCCGGGCCAGTTCTGCCGGGTTTGCCTCACCTTGAAACAACTCCGGCACTATCCTCTCTTGCGCTATCAAGTTTACCAGTCCCTTCATCGAACTGCGAATCAGAACGGAACCGACCCACCAGCTGAAGGGAGAGATCTTGTAGGTTATCAGGAAAGGAACCCCGACGAGCGCAGCTTCGAGTGAACTGGTTCCGCTTTTTACAAAGGCGAAATCGGAATTCGCCAGTATGTCCCTTGAATTCTGGGTCGCTATCCGGAAAAACCTTTCGCTCGGATCGCCTCGGAGCACCTTCTGCATCACTCGCCGGATGTGGTCTATTTCGATGGTCGGCGCGGCGGAAATCACGAACTGCACATCGGTTTCGTGAACCAGGCATTGTCCTGCCTTCAGGAGGACCGGCAGGATATAATCGACCTCCTTTCGGCGGCTACCTGCCAGCATTGCCACCGTCCTCCGTGACGGGTCAAGGTTGAGTCCTTCCAGAAACAATTCCCGATTGCGGTTTGGCTTGAAATCCTCCAGCAGCGGATGCCCCACAAACTCCACCTCAACCCCCTGCTTCCGATAATATTCCTCTTCGAACGGGAGGATCACCAACATTTTGTCCACATACTTCCGTATGGCTCGAATGCGGCCGCTACGCCATGCCCAGACCTGCGGGCTGATGTAGTAGATTACCGTCACACCCAGGCGTTTCATTTTTTTTGCCAGTCGCAGGTTAAAATCAGGGAAATCCAGGAGTATGGCGATTTTGGGAAGACGATCTAAGGAGGCCTGAACGATTCGGCGATAGGTTTGATAGTAAGTCAGGAAACTAGATAAAGCCTCCCTCACACCTATATGCGCAAGCTCCCGCACATGACACTGCAGACGGACCCCGACTTTCTGCATTTCGTCCCCGCCCGTCCCAAAAAAAGCAAGAGAATCCGGGGGGTGAATTTGCTTGAGACTCTGAACAAGCCTGGCACCGTATCTATCGGCAGATGCCTCCCCGGCAACAATCAAGATCTGCTTCATGCGTTTCCTGTTCCCCGTTTCCCGTTCCCCGTTCTGATCGCCGGTCAGAGCCTAAGCTCCAACGGGAAACAGGAAACCTGCATCTGCAAGTCAATCCCTGCTGATCCAACCTCCTCCAACTACCTGCTCCGCCTGATAGAACACGCAGGCCTGGCCGGGACTGATGGCCAGCTGTGGCGAGTCGAATATAACTTCCACGTTTCCGTTTTCCGCCGGGGCAATAGTTGCGGCGGCCTCTTTGTGGCGCGAGCGAATTTTTGCATTTACCCGAAGGGGCGCCGTTAAACTGGGAATCGAAATCCAATTTGGCCGAATGACGCGGCAGCGGCGTTTGCCGAGCTGGGAGCGTTCCCCAACCACGACAGTGTTGTCTTCGGGATGAAGCTCTAACACATAAAGAGGAGATTTGTGGGCGATTCCGAGTCCCCGCCTCTGACCGATGGTATAGTGGTGGATTCCGGGATGCATGCCCAATACTTGTCCCTCAGTGTTTATGATCCGTCCCTCGCGAAAAGGCCCCGCCCCCTCGCAACCGAGAACTTCCGCGTGATGACGTTCAAGGAAAGCGGCGTAATCCCCGTCAGGGATAAAGCAGATCTCCTGGCTCTCCGGCTTGTCCGCTATCGGCAGGTTATACCGGCGGGCAATTTGCCGGACTTGCTCTTTCTCCAGATCGCCGAGAGGAAACAGAGCCTTTGCAAGCTGCGCCTGGCTTAATTCAAATAGGAAATATGATTGGTCTTTGTTCTTATCGCGCGCCCGGTGCAAGAGATATCGACCGCTCGTCCCGTCATAGGAGATCCGGGCATAATGTCCGGTCGCTACCCGAGTCGCCTGTATTTCCTCGGCCATCCGAACGAGCTGGTCAAATTTCATATGAGAGTTACATAGCACGCACGGGGAGGGGGTGAGACCAGCCGTATAGTTTTCGATGAAATCTTTCACCACCGTGCGCTCAAATTCCTTCTGGAAATCGACGACATAATAAGGAATGCCTAGGCGCGCGGCGACTTCTCGTGCATCATACAAATCCTCGATAGAGCAGCACCGTCCGGAACGGATCGAATCTCCCGGCTGCGAGCTTCGCCTCTGATCCCAGAGCTGCATCGAGAAGCCGATAAGATCGTAACCCGCTTCTTTCAGAAGCGCAGCTGCGGCAGAACTGTCGACGCCGCCGCTCATTGCGACCGCGATTCGGCCTTCCACCATCTAGGCTACCCCCGTCGCCAGCCAAAGAATACAGGTTCTCACAAAATGGATGTCTTTGAGGTTGGGATGCAGAATGTATTCGTCCACCGCGCAAGCCTTTTCATGATAGGAATCGACCAGATGCGTGACCGCCTGATGCGCCTCCGATTCAAGAGAGAGCAGCCGCTCGTCAAGATCCGGCGTCCCCGGCGAATATCGGGCAGGGCCGGCAGTGGGCTTCATCCTTAATTCCGCCTGGTAGAACATTTCGGATATGCGTTCCGAACAGCGCATAAACACGTCTTTATTCCGGGATTCCGATTTGGCCTGTTCCAGTTCGCCCCTTTCAGTCAAACCCAAATATTTATACTTTATCTGTTCGAGCTTCCTGCTGAAGACCTCGTGCAACCGATCCAACTCCTGGCGCTTCGGGTCGTCAAACAGCTCGAGGCAACGTTTGCAGAATTCATCCCGGGATTCGCCCGAAAAGGAATAGAGGTTCAAGTTGAAATTCCTGAAAATCTTCGTCTCGAAAGAGCGCAAAAGGTACTGGACGAACTGAGGCTCCATTCGGGTAAGAAAGTCTGCGTCTACAAAATCAGGCAGGACCCCAAGGCGGACCCCATCCGGGATAGAAGCGCTTGTTTTAGCGAGATCAACATCCCGGATCATATCGTCCGTCCAAAGCAAGTCGGCATTGTCTGAATAAATTTCGAGCGCTTTGCTTAAGCTTACAGTATGCCGAAACCCCGTACGTACGTCATTGAA
>JBEKKY010000121.1:0-9546 GCA_050010475.1 Acidobacteriota bacterium
AATCCGCTGCTTCGTTTCCGGCTTTCCCATTCAGGCAGGAACTCGGCCTTGATCCAAGTGATCACTTCATGCAGCAGCCTCTGGGATGGCAGCTTTTGATACGCTTCGCAAAAATCCGCAACTCCCCGGATGAATGCTTGCACCTCCTCTACCGTTTTCTTACCTTCAGCCCAATTTACAGCCAATCCGGCTTTTCCCGGTTTTGACGGCTTTGAACCTTCCGTGTCAGGATTTTTAAGCCATTGGATCGCTCTCTCCAGATGCTCGAACAGCTTGTCTGCCGGATTTCGAACCTGGTTGATTAATTCAAGCCCTTGCCGGAGCAAATCACCTATTTTTCGCCGGGTATCACCCTCTTCAGGCGGAGAGGCGCATTCCAGCGCGCGCACGGCTTGACCGCTCAGACGCAAAGTCCTTGCTAATTCTTGCAGGACTGCCAGGCTCATCCCGCCCCTCAATGCCTTTTCAAGCACTGGCTTGCGCTCCTCCAAGGCACGGCTGATCCAGGGTTCCCAGACTTCGCGGAAAAACAGTTCGCTCCGGATCTCATCAAGGGCCGTGAAATGCGGATCGAGGCCTGCTTCGATGGGCCTCTCTTTCAGCAACGAAACCGCGAAGGCATGGAATGTCGAAATCGATGCGACCTCGAGGTCCCGAAGCGCCTCTCGCGCACGCTCCGCCGGGAGCGCCGGCGTCCCGCCGGCTGCAGCCGAGACGGCCACACTCCCAAAAGCCGCGATTTCTTCAAAATGCTGGCGCAGCCGTATTTTCATCTCGCCGGCGGCTTTTTCCGTAAAGGTGATTGCGCAGACCTGAGAAAGGCGCAAGGGAGGTCCGAAGGGACCTTGTCTGAGCACCAGATGAAGGATGCGGCTGATGAGAGTACTTGTCTTCCCGGTGCCGGCTGAAGCTTCGACAATAAAAGACCGGTTCGTCTCCTCTACCGCCCTGCGCCGCTGTTCTCTATCGGTGATCACAAAGGCTCCACGACTTCAAGAAATTTTTGTACGGCAGGATCCTTTGACTTGCGCTCTTCTCTCTGGCTTCGGTCCTTTCCACAGACCGGCAGGAAATCACAATATTCGCAATGCCCCTGAGGCCGGATCTTTCCGCTGGTCCGGGCAAAAAAGATCCCGTTCTCGATTCCATCCCCCACGATCTTCAGAACATCCGTCAGCGCCCGAGCGCCACTCTGCAGCTCGTCATGCGTAAAGGAGCATGAAACCGTCAAACCGTTTTTCGGCTGAAGGTGCAGGTATTCCCCTTCGATCGTTTCCACTCCCTTAAATTCATCCAGGACGGAAAGAGCTCCCGTATAAATCACAATCTGAATCCGCTCGCCCGACATCAGGAGCGTCCTGGTGTTTTTGTTGGCCATGGACTCCGGCAGGGCGCCGGTCTTGTAATCGACGACACGCGCGCGTTTCCCATCGCCGGATAAATCGACGCGATCGATTCTGCCCCTGAAATCAAAACCGTGGCGCCCTGCATTGAGCCGGAAGGCCGGAAATTTTTCTTCCGGTCCAAATTCTCCGAACGTTTTTTCCAAACGGGCAACATGCAGGTCGCAATCCGCCCGGCTGCGCTCGAAATCCAGCCACCCGCTCAGCATTCTGAGCAGGGCATCCCGCTCTATTTCCCACAGAAGATCGGCCAGCCCCGCCGGCCGCGCCGCATCAAGGCTTATGCGCGCCTGCGCCTCCAATTCCTGCTTGAGCTTTTCGCCCGGCGACTGAAAGAGAGACTCACCTGAAGCCGTGAGGAATTTTTCCAGAATTGAATGGATGGCGAATCCTCTGTCGAGCGGATCCATCCCCTCGATCTTCGCCTGTTCTTCCCAGGCTTGCAGGTCCATAACTCTCTTCAAGAAGAAGTAGTAGGGACACTTCACGTACTCCTCGATCCGGCTGGCAGAAACCTGCCCGGCTGAGGGTCCGATCCTCTGCGCTGCCCATCGGACAATGGCAGGATCTGTGAGGCGCCCGTCAAATGAAGTGAGCTTCCGCAGCCAGCGGGATTCATCGTACCTCAGCGGGCGGTCCATCCGGAGAGGTTCCAGCTTAGCCAGCATGTGAAGCGTGCTTCTAGCCGACTCCCGTTTGGCTGTTACGATCCTGAGCCGGATTTCGCCTTCGTCCACCGGCAAATCTCCCGCAGCAGGAGCGGGATTGTCGAGACTCACAGAATGGAACCCGGCAATCACTCCTCCGATCAGGTCGCGCATCGCGACTGCTCGTCCGCAAACAGCAGATGCGACCCTCAAAAAAAATTGAGAGGGAATTCGTTCGCGGTCAGAACTCTCATCCAGCCTGGAGGTCATAAGGACCAGGCGTTTCCCCGCCGAACGAGCAGCCATATCAAACAGCAGTTTCTCTTCGTCAATGCGCTTGAATTTGAGGGGGAGCGTTCTCAACGATGAGCGTTCTGCATCCAGAAGCAGGGGATCCTGACGCAGTTTCGCCGGGAACCTCCCTTCATCCAATCCGGGAATGATTACCAGCGGGAACCGGAGTCCACGGGCGGCGCTCGTCGAAAGAATATTTACGCCGCTCCGCTGGAAACGGCCGACAGGATATGAACGTGAAGAGAGCGCCTCCGCTAATGCTGATCTCAATCTCTCCACCGGAACTCGGCCCTTAATCTCGAATCTCGAATCTCGAATCTCGAATCGGTTTAGCGTCTCCAGGCCTCCAAGCTCGTCAAGGACAGAAGAAAACAAAGGCCAGTCCTCCGAGTTCCCCAGCAGGGGTTCGAGGCGCTGTTCGATCATCGTTGTCCAGTCCTGCCAGGACATGAAGGCCGGCCAATCGGCCGCCGCCTGTTTTAAAAGCTTCCAGGCATCCCGGAGGAGCAAAGCGGTTGACAATCGTCCCCGGGCCATTTGAACAGATCGAATGCCTGTTCCGGATTCCGCCTCTGCAGCTTCAATCGGATGAGCCTCAGATCTTTCCAGCTCCGCCTCGGCCTTCTCAATCAGCGCTTCCGTGCCTGCGTCCCACGATCCAATCCCGGCCAGGAACCGCGGGTCATTCGTCAGGGCCCTCCAACCCTGAACATCCCATTTGGACATGGCGTCTCCAGGCAGAGCTCCGGCCACAAGTTCCATGGCGGTAAGAATCGACTCCCTGGAAAAGGAACCCGCAATCTTGCTTAAAGCAATCACGGCTTTGCTGAGAGGACGCTCGGCGAAGCTGGCGCCGCCGTGTACGAAATAGGGGACGCCTCGCAGCCGGAGCATCTCTGTCAGGATCGGGATGTCAGCCTCAGACTGGCGCAGAACTACGGCCGCCTCGTGAAATCCGCGGATAATGCCGTCCTGAACCGCCCGGAAGATCTCCCGCACGATTTCAACAGCGGCGCGGGATTCGCCGGGAACGGAAATAAGGGTGAAAGACCCATCGTCTTTAACATGTGAGGACGGGTCTCCAGACCCGTCCGGACGGGTCTGGAGACCCGTCCTCACATGTTCTTCACGCGAAGAGGAAAACCCAAAATCGCAGACTGCCAGGAATCCCAGGCTGTTGGCGGGCGCCGCAGGCTGAAGATGGATTGGGCTGACTCCGAGCTCGATGACGCGCTGATCCAGAAAAGGGCGCGCAAAATCCGAAACCGCTTCATCCACAAATGGGATGAAATAAATCATGTCCAGCGAATCTTTCAATGCAGCTAAAAGACGCGACTGCAGGCCCGTAACGTCATAAATCCCATATACGAGCAATTGCCGAAATCCCAGAGCTTCTTTTTTTTCCGTCATATTGCGGATGGCTGCGCGGAAATCATCATCCACATCATGGAAAGCATGAACGCGTTCCCGATACCCGCGATACAGGTCCGCAAAACCCAACAGGTGCGGCCTGCGATCCATGTTTGCAAATTTCGGGATGGCGGAATCCAGTTCGTCTGGGCTCGCACCGGCATCCCGAAGATCCCGGAAGGTTTCGAGCAGGGCATCGCGAAATCCCCTGTAGCCGGAAAGTGAGCGATAAACAAGCGGAGCATTTTCAGCGAGCAGGTTTTCCAAAATAATTGCGGGACCAAGCCGTGGCAGCCGGGGTTTTGGGGGCGCCTCCCCGGATAGAGCCGCAAAACGAGCTGCAAGATCCAGAAACGTGTAGAAGCGGATGTTTGCGGCAGTCCGCCCGTTTTCGGCAAGATTCCGCTTCAGGTACGAGGCGAGAATATTTGAACCGACCAGGACGCCGATTTCCAGCAGAGGATTCTCTCTCTGCAGATCGGAAATCGTATCCATCCAGCGCAGTTCGAGCGATTCAAACGATCCGGTATAGATTGAATGGGGCATTAAAGTCTTCGAGTCTTTGGGTCTTTGAGTCTTCGAGTTTAACTCTAGGACTCAACGACTCGAAGACTCCAAGATTATTGCGCGAGTTGTAATCCGTATTGATAACCACGCTCGAAGGCTCTCAGGTTCATGTCCTCAGTTCCCTGAGGCACGGACACCTTCACGGCTGCCTTCGCTGCCTTATAGTCAACAAGCTTGGTCACAGCGGTGAAAAATCCCACCATGACGATGTTCAGGATCATCTTTCGCCCCAGTTCTTCGGCAAGGCGCGTTGCGGGAATTCCGTACACTTTCATCCCGGACTTGAGCTCTTTTGGCTTTACGAGATCTTCTTCGACGATCACGGTTGCATCGTCGGTGGCCTCAGGCAGAAATTTGTTGCAGGCTTCCTGCGACATGATCAGGAGTATCTCGGGCCTGGTTACGTATGGGTAAAGGACCTTCTCGTCCGATACAATGACTTGGGCGCTGCACGCGCTTCCACGCGCTTCCGGGCCAAAGCTCTGAGTTAAGGTGGCAAATCTGTTTTCATAGATGCTGGCAGCCCGCCCGATGATGATTCCTGCGAGAATAACCCCCTGGCCGCCGAACCCTCCGAACTTGATTTCGGTGGATTTCATAGCACCCCCTCGTACTTTTTGAAGGAAGTTCCGAATACCTGGGACATCTTTGTGTTGTATTGCTCGAGGAACGACGGCCGGTCGCGATCCACAAATTTGCCGCAGGTGATCTTGCCCTTGAAATCCAAACCTACTTCGCGTGGATCTGCGCCATTGTTGATAACGCTGTTTCCCTTGTAAAACTGCATCATTTCAAGTCCATCCCCCAGCCGATTCCTTCTGCCGTAAAGAGTCGGGCAAGGACTGATGATTTCGACAAAGCTGAATCCCTTTTTCTGGATGGCCTCCTTGATCGCCTTTGTCGTTTGTCGCACATGATAAGTGGTCCAGCGCGCTACATAAACGGCTCCCGCAGATTCGGCCAGATGAGGGAGATTGAAAGGTTCTTCCGCATTGCCGTATGGAGATGTCGATGCAACGGCGTCAATAGGAGTAGTAGGGGTGACCTGGCCGCCGGTCATTCCATAAGTAAAGTTGTTTACGCAGATAATCGTCAGATCCATATTCCTGCGAGCCGCATGAATAAAGTGATTTCCTCCGATCGCAAAAAGGTCCCCATCCCCGCTGTAGACGACTACCTTCAGCTTGGGATTGGCAAGTTTCAGACCGGTTGCAAACGGAATGGGCCGGCCATGAGTCGTATGGAAGCTGTCGAGCTTCAGATATCCCGCCACTCTTCCCGTGCATCCGATTCCCGAAACGACACTGATTTGATTCAGCGGAATGCCGCAACCGTCGACAGCATGGACAAAGCAATTGACTGTCGTGCCCAGTCCGCACCCCGAGCACCAGATGTGGGGCATGCGATCCATCCTGAGATACTCATTGACCGGATTCACTGGAGTTAGCATGAGCCCTCCCCCGGTTGCAGCTGATTCGCGGCTTCTTTGATCTTCCGGTAGATGACCTCAGGTTCATGCACAGTACCGCCGCCATGCGGAACGAGGTACGATTTGGCTTTGCCTTCGAGAGCGCCCTTCAGCTCAAAATACATCTGACCGTAATTCAGCTCGGGCATGACGAATGCCCTGACGTGTGCGGCCAATTCTTGAATGCGTTTTTCCGGAAAAGGCCATACGGTGATTAGCCGCAGGTGCCCCACCTTTATGCCGTCAGCCCTGGCCATCTCAATAGCTTTCCCGGCAACTCGGGAGGTGATTCCGTAGGAGACCACAACTACATCGGCCCCATCGGTGCCCGATTCATCCAGGCTGATGATGGGTTCGGCGTTATTCCGTATTTTATCCACCAGTCTGCGCACGCATTTTTCCTGCGCTTCGGCATTCATTACGGGATACCCTCTTTCGTCGTGCGTCAGCCCGGTCACGTGGAACCGATGCCCGTCTCCAGCTTTGGCCATAGGTGGAACCATGCCGCCATTCGTGTCATAGGGAAGATATTCACCCGGTTTTGCGGTCGTAAACCGCCGTTCTGTGATCTCGATCTCCTCCGGTTTTGGTATGACAACCTTTTCAGTCATGTGCCCGACGCACTCGTCCATCATCATCATGACAGGCACGCGATACTCCTCGGCTAGGTTGAATGCACGGATAGTCAGATCGAAACATTCCTGTGGTGAATTTGGAGAAAAGGCAATAACCTCGTAATCTCCGTGGCTGCCCCACCGCGCCTGCATCATGTCCGCCTGTCCCGGCAGGGTCGGCAGTCCCGTTGACGGCCCGCCCCGCTGGACGTCGACAAAAACACAAGGCGTTTCAAGCATAACAGCAAGCCCGATGTGCTCCATCATTAGCGAGAACCCCGGACCGGAAGTCACGGTCATTGCTTTCGCTCCCCCCCAGACCGCGCCCTGAATTGCGATGGAAGACGCAATTTCATCTTCCATCTGGATAAACATGCCTCCGACAAGGGGAAACCGGCTCGCAATCCTTTCCACGACTTCAGTTGACGGAGTAATGGGGTATCCTGCAACAAAGCGGCATCCAGCGGCAAGAGCTCCTTCACAACAAGCATGATCTCCGTCCAGGAAGTGAGCGCCCGTTAAAACCCCTTTGGGATCAGCTTTCATTTATCTCCTTTCAGGCGATTGCTTTTAGTTTCAGCAGAATTCCGAAAATGGCAAAGTCCGGGCAGTAAATGCCGCATAGATCGCATCCAGTGCAGGCTTCGGGCTTAACGGCTCGCGGCGGATGATACCCCTTGCTGTTAAACTCCTCTGAAAACTCAAGGACACCTGCAGGACAGAATTCAACGCAAAAACCGCAGCCCTTGCACAGCTCAATATTAATGGTAACCAGACCTCTGGGGCCCTTGGGCTTTGACGAATCCGACATGGGAAATCCTCCGGAAAATGTAATTTACCTTCACTGGAAAGTGATGGCAACAAAATATTCACCGGGTTGAAAAGCCCAGAGAACCACAACTCCACAACTCCACAACTCACAAGAGCATAAAACGCATGGCACAATCGTTTTGTTTAGCCCATAATCATCCCCATGGTTTGTGCGGACGAAAGAGTCGTCAGTCGATAGTCGTCAGTCGCCAGTAAGAACAAAACTGACAACTATCGACTGACGACTTGCTTTTCCGTTCATAGAAAAAATTACTGCAGCTGAGGATATAAAATGAAATCCCTTTTTCGAGCTGTTGCCGTTTTCATTTTAGTCATATCAGGATCCGGATTAGTGGCCGGCCAACAGGCCTCCGGCTCAACCAAGGAAAAGAGCTCCGGAAGCAAACGTCTTGCAACTGTTGACGGTGTTCCCATAACCGAGACACAGGCCAGAACGGAAGGCGCAGCCTCTCTGGATTCACTTGATCTGCAGACCTTGAAGGCAAAGGCAGTCGCAGCGCGAAGAGAGCGTGAAATTCTGGAAGATTCGGTCGAACGCATTATCGCCGACAGACTATTTCAGGCCGAAGCGAAAAAACGAGGCATTTCGAAAGAGGAACTTCTGGCAAAGGAAGTTCAGCAGAAAATATCGGAGCCGACGGCCGAGGAAATCGATCAGTTTTACGAGGAAAATAAAGAGCGCATCGGCAGACCCAAGGAAGAGGCTGCACTTAATATCAGCAAGTATCTGAAACGGGAGGCGGAGGACAATCTCAGGGGGCTGCTTATTAGAAACCTGGAGAAGGAACATCACGTGACCCGGTTTATTGAGCCGCTCCGATACAACGTAAACGCAGCCGGCCGGCCTGCGCTGGGTCCGGTCTCTGCTCCAGTGCTTCTCGTTCTGTTTTCGGATTTCCAGTGCCCGTACTGCAGAAGTTTGAGCGAGACGCTTAAGGAAGTGTTAAAGCATTATGGCGACAAAGTTCATCTGGTTTTTCGGCAGTTCCCTTTAACCGAAATACACCCCAATGCCCAGGAGGCAGCAGAGGCTTCTCTCTGCGCCCAAGCTCAGGGGCATTTTTGGGAAATGCATGATTTGTTATTTGACGACCAAAGCCACCTCAAAAACGAGGACTTGAAGAATAGAGCAGGCAAATTGGGGCTCGATGTCGGCGCATTCGGCGCCTGCCTGGAGTCGACCCGTTACGGAAACCAGATTAAGGAAGACCTGCGCGCCGGCGCAACGGCAGGGGTCGAGGGAACGCCGGCCTTGTTTATCAATGGCAGATTCCTGAATGGAAGTCGCTCCTATGAGGAGGTCGCCGGCATTATTGACGAAGAACTGAAAAGCAGAAAATAAAAACGCCACTGATTTCACAGCGCGGCCGGGACCCGCAACCAAACGAAAGTGCAGAACCCCTATCGAACATGTGGGGACGGCTCTCCAGAGCCGTCCCGCCCGAGCGATCATAGGACTGAAAACCCGGACGGGTCTGGAGACCCGTCCGCACATGTTTTATCAATTTGCTGAAAAAACAAGAAAGTGCACGTTTGTTATCACGGATTTCACCGAGCAGAAATCAGTAAAATCCGTGGATCCGTGGCGTTTTTTTAAGATCTGTTTTTAAATTGGTCGTAAGGCTTAGCGCCGGCCGCAAGTTCCGCAGGCAAAGCAGATTCCTCGTCGAGATCAAGGCAGCGAAGGATTCCCTGGCTCATCTCGCGATATCGAAAACCGCTCTCCGGACAAACCATGACTCCCTCTCTATCCGGTTGAGACAATCGATGGCCGTGCCGGCTCATCCAGCCGTGCCGGCGTGCAGGCACACCTAGCATGAGAGCATAATCGGGCACGTTCCCGGCAACCACAGCGCCCGCGGCAATAAAAGCATAGCGGCCGATCTCAATGCCGCAAATAATGGTGGCATTGGCGCCTATCGAAGCGCCCCGCCGGATCAGGGTTCGTTCATAAAGGCTGTGACGCACTACCTGGCTTCGGGGATTGGTCACATTTGTCAGCACGCAGCTCGGTCCGAGAAATACATCATCTTCGAGGATCGTCCCGCTATAAATGGAGACGTTGTTCTGAATCTTGCAGTTGCTTCCGAGCTCCACGCCGTCGGCAATGAACACATTCTGGCCGAGTACGCAATTTCGACCGACTTTAGCGCCGGAACTGATATGGCAGAAATGCCAGACCTTGGTTCCGGCTCCGATTTGAGCGCCGGCATCAACGAAACTGCTGGGATGAACAAAATAGGAATCTGACATTCTCGGTTCTCCTTCCAACCGAAAGCGGGATTCACGGCCCGGACCGGTTTATCCCGCAT
>JBEKKY010000122.1:0-9907 GCA_050010475.1 Acidobacteriota bacterium
GTGACATGCACGCGAAAAGGATGGAGTCACATTTATCTTTTTAATAAACTGAGTATGTTATCTCACCTGCAGTTAATGCGCAAATAGGTTCCAGGATGGATAGGCTCGCGGCAAAATGCGAAGTTATTTCTGCGCAGGCTCTAAGTCAAAAAAAAAATAGATTCATCATCCAATGTTCAGCAACGGTTCCGGGCCATAAGTCGCATTCCGGGAAACTTGCCTGGTTCCACAGCCTTCAACTGATTCCGAAAGATTCTCGATACGAAATCGGCAAACAATCGGCAAATGTTGGAGAAAAACGGAGGCGAGGAGAAGGAGGAGAAGACGCTAAGTTATTGATTTTAAATGGTGGAGCTGGCGAGGATCGAACTCGCGACCTCCTGACTGCCAGTCAGGCACTCTCCCAGCTGAGCTACAGCCCCACATGGATGTTTTGAAGCGGCCGTCATGGATTTGGCCCTAATGCCAGTCAGGCACTCTCCCAGCTGAGCTACAGCCCCACATGGATGTTTTGAAGCGGCCGTCATGGATTTGGCCCTAAAGCCCTCAATCCACGGATCAAAAAGATAGGTGATTGCCTCAGCCTTTGCAAGTGGAAAGAATACCAAAACCGCAACCCCGCACTTGCCATTTGCCCGAGATCAGACAATGCCGGTCTTGCACCGGAGGCCGAAAGCGCTGAACTGCCAAAAACAAAAACACTACGGATCTAATCTGTGAAATCCGTGGGAGCCGCGGCATTCTGCCCTGTCACATCCTGCAGGATTTACTTACTTTCTTTTTTGCGGCCACTCCATTGCAGGTAAGCAGTGAATCCGGTCTGCCCGGACATGCGCATTTCAAACTTGCCGAACATGATCCCGCCCTTCAGCTCATAACTGAGCCGGTATTGCGGGCCGGGTTGAGATGAATCGGAAAGAAAAACGACACTTGCGGGATCCGGCGTGGATACGTCGTAATGGATCACGTGACCTTCATTGTCGAAGAATATCGCCCGGAAAGGCTTTCCTGGAGCATCCTGATAAATGTATAAAAGATCGCTGTGCCCGCAGTTGAAATCCTCCGGACCTTTGCATTCAGCGCCCGCCGTTTGCCGCGAGAGAATATGATTCCGCAGCTCCAGTTGAAACGTATAGTTCCCGGTGCCGGCCGCTCCCGCGGAGCCGCCTTCCGTTTTTGCTTCCCACGTCCCGATCAGAAACCGGAGAGGTTTCCATGCGTCCGCATCTGCCGGAGAGCCCTGCGCCCAAAGATTGGCAGCCCAGACCAGAACCAGCAGAATTTTCTTCATAGCCGTCCTTTCTGTGACTTTGATAGCATGGAGGATATGATATTCGACACGCACTGTCACGGGTTTTGGAACGGACTGGCGCATCGACAGGACGAAGTGCTCCAAAATATGCGCTCGGAAGGAGTGATCCGCTCCGTCCAGATCGGCACAGGGCTGGAAATGAGTCGAAAAGCCCTGGTCCTTTCGCGGCATTGGGGGCCGGATACCTGGTGCGCCGCAGGACTGCATCCCAGCGGCTGCCAGGACCTTTCGGCGGATTCCGCTCCTGAATTGATGACACAGTTTGAAAACCTCATCCGGGAAAACCGGGACAAGATGGTGGCGGTCGGTGAGACCGGGCTGGATTATTACCATCTGACCGGCGGCAGAGAGGCCAGGCAGAAGGAAACGCAACATGTATTCTTCGCCGCCCAGGCCCAATTGGCGCTGCGGCTCGATCTTCCTCTGGTTATCCACACGCGGGATGCGGCGGCCGATACCCTCGGCCTGATGAAACAGCACGGAGTCAAACGCGCCGTCATCCATTGTTTCAGCGAGAATCCCGCATTTGCCCGCGAGTTGCTGACGTGGTCCGACGACATCTATTTCTCCTTTTCGGGGATCCTCACCTATGAAAAATCTCCTGCGGTTCAGGAAACAGCGCGCCTGCTGCCGCTGAACCGGATTCTGGTGGAGACCGACGCGCCGTTTCTCGTGCCGCAGGCCGTTCGTAAGGACTTCACGATCAATGAACCGGCCTTCACCCGGCACATCATGGATTTTCTCCAGACGCTGCGCAGCGAGCCCGGCGACACGGTTGAAAAGACGGTGTGGGAAAACTCGAATACATTCTTCAGGGTTTAAACAACGCCACGAATTCCACGGATTATCACGGATTTTAAAATCCATAAATTTTAATCGGTGGAATCCGTGAAATCCGTGGCGTTGTTAAGAGCTTCGCTCTGTTTATCCGATGCCGGTATTCGAGTGCAGGCGGTCAATCCGAGGACACAAATGATCACTGCCAATACAGACAGATCCCGGACCTTGGCTGACATCGACTCCCCGCCGAATGAATTGAAAGCTGAAATCTTGTCTGAATTCCAATGTCCTATAAGACGTTCATGAGTGGAAAAAGGTTTTATTATTTTGGGGATAATTTAAATAGCGCAGGTGCGCCGGTTCGCGCAGATCATCCGGCAGATCTGCGGAGATCCGTGTAAATCCGCGGTTAAATCTGGCACAATCTCTTCATGAGGATTGAATTGCCGGAGTATGCGGTTGTGGTTAGAACACTCGGCTCGGGAATGCATCCGTATCGTTCGCTTCTGCCGCGCCTTGAGGAAAGCCCGGCCGCCCGCTGGATCGAGTCGCCGTCGACGCGGCTCGGGCCCCTGCTCGACGGCGCACGCATCCGAATCAAGCCGGGAGAAGGGTATGTGTGGGTGGATGTAAAAATTCCCGCCATCGTTCTTATCGAAGATTACTATCGTCGGGGAAACCCAGTGGATCTCTATTTGGACCTGGTGCATGAATTGACGCACCTGCGCCAGCTCGCAGAGGGGAAAAACCTTTGGGACCACTCCCTTGCTTACGTTGACCGGCCCACCGAGATCGAGGGATATGCGGTTGCGGTCAAGGAAGGAACTCGGCTCGGGATGAATGAGGACGAGGTCATCCGTCACCTTTCCAATCCGTGGATGAGCGAGGCCGAAGTCGCCCGCTTGCGCGCCAACATCGACCGGTTTCTGGAGGGCATGAAAAATGCCACGGATTCCACGGATCTCACGGATTGAAAACCATAATTTTAATCTGTGAAATCCGTGGAATCCTCCGGCGTTTTGTCTTTTTATCCTCTGGCGAGGATTTCTTTCAGCTTGCCTGCGTAATCCCGGCTTGCCGCATCCGCCGTAACAATTTCGATCTGATCCGGTGATTTGACTCCCAGCCCGATCTCGACGGCGCGGGCTATCTGTTCCTGCTCGAAGATCTTTTTGGACATGATCGCGTCATTGGCGCCATGATTCTTGAGCACGGCCAAACCGACCGCATCGACTGCAATGCGGTCCGTTCCTGCCACGATGACTCCCGCATTCACAAGCTTTCCGGTCATAGGGCCGCCGTCCGTGAAAATATCCACTCCATCCATGACGATGAGTTGCGGCGTAAAAGCGTGATGGATCTCGGCAATCATCCGCCGGATATCGGGAGACTGGTGCATCTGCATGCGCACATTCTTGTTCGTGACGCCCACGGCCAGCTTCAGCGACAAGCTGTGCACGCCGCCGAATCCATGCGTTTTCAAGCAACAGGTCCACAAGAGGTATTCCGCTTCCGTTACAGGCCTTGCGACGCTGAATCCGTTTTTCCAGTGACTACCCGGCGGATTGAACTGAACCCATCCGTCCGCGGGCAGTTCCTCAAAGTTGACGACATCGACTTTGAGCTCCTGGGCAAGGGCCGGAATCCCTTTCTTCTCCATTATCTCTTTGGTGCTTCCCGGCCCGCAGCTGTCGCCTATCGTCAGACCGGATGCACCTCGGTTCCTCATTTCCAGCACGAGTTGCCGGAGAGTGTCGTTATGCGTGGACCCGGGCGTAGGGTCGGCAGTATTGAAATTAGGTTTGATCAGGATCTTCTTGCCCTTCGGAGAAGGGAAGGCAATCAGTTTCAGGGCGGCCTCAATGCCTTTGGCTCGATCATTAGTTTTGACCAGAGCGATCTTGGCGCTTTGATCGGCTGCGGCGGCGGAGGGCGCAGCGCTGCGCAGCACGGATATTGCAGCAGCTCCGGCTGCAGATTGTTTCAGGAAATCACGACGTCTCATGGATCATTCTCCTTCTGCCGGGGCATTCTAACATGGTTCTCCGTTCCGCGTTCCCCTTTCCCATTGGGAGCAGCGAGTTCTCGACGGGGAACGGTAAACGGAAAACGGGGAACGGTATTTTAGGGGATTTTGGTGTGACCGTCCTCCTTTTTCATTGTATTATTCTTGCGCGAGGTTTCATGCCCTTCACGATGCTTATTTCCGCTTCCGAATTAAGTCTTCATCTGAAGGATCCGGATTGGGCTGTGGCCGACTGCCGCTTTTCGCTTGACGATACGGAACGGGGCCGCCGCGACTACCTGGAATTGCATATACCGGGCGCTGTTTATGCTCACCTGGATCACGACCTTTCCGGGAAGAAAATTCCCGGGAAGACCGGACGACACCCACTTCCCGAAATTGGAACCTTCACCCAAACTCTTTCAAAATGGGGAATCGATTCCAACACTCAGGTGGTTGTCTATGACGATGCGACAGGCACCATGGCTGTGCGCCTGTGGTGGATGCTGAATTGGCTGGGCCACCGGAATGTCGCCCTGCTTGATGGAGGATGGCAGCGATGGCACCGAACCGGTTTGCCCTCACGCGCCGGGCAGGAATACCGGCCGTCGAAGAGCTTTGAACCGCGGGAAGTGCAGGGCGCTTATGTTCAGGCCGAGCAGGTTCAAAAAGCCAGCAAAGATCCAAACTACGTCATTCTGGATGCCCGGAGCGCGCCGCGTTTTCGGGGTGAAGTGGAGCTGATAGACCCTGTCGCCGGGCACATTCCCAGCGCGCTTTCCGCTCCCTGTGAGGAAAATGTCTCTCCCGAAGGCACATTTCTATCGCCGGAAATTTTGCGCCGGCGATTTGATAAGTTGATTAAATCTGTTCCCCCCGAAAATGTGATCTGCTATTGTGGGTCCGGCGTCACGGCCGCGCATAACCTATTTGCTATTGCCTATGCCGGTCTGGGCATGGGCCGGCTGTATGCAGGTTCGTGGAGTGATTGGATCACGGACTCCGCACGGCCGATCGCCCGGGGAACCGAATAAGTACACAGAGATCGAGCTTATGTCTTTTCCGAGGCGGCATCATTTCAGAAGAAAAGAGAGGCATCCACATTCTTCCGAATGGTCCGGCGCACCTCAGGAGACGCCTCATCCCATTAACCTGGAAAGCACCGGGTCCGAATCCAGTTATTTAAAATCGCTGGTCGATTCACACGCAAAAGTTACGGTAGTGTTGAAGAACGGCGAGCGGCTGCACGGATTTATCCGCTATTATGACCGGTATTGTTTCAGCGTCGGGCTCTCCGCACAGGGCCCCAAGCTTTTCATTCGCAAAGCAAGCGTTTCCTACATTTCAGAAGAATAAAAAAATGGGGACGCCACCCTATTTCGCCGGTCAGCCATCGTTTGGCCGTAGCTGATAGGCGAAATAGGGTGGCGTCCCCGTTTCGTGAAATCCGTGGCGTTTTTTATTGGAGATTCTTCCGCAGGAACTCGTAAATCATTGTATATAGATGGATGTTCTCTGCCGTGCCGGTGATTCCGTGAGTCTTATCCGGATACACCATCAATTCGAACTGTTTCTTGTTTCGGATCAGAGCATGGATCAATTGAATCGTGTTCTGCGGATGCACATTGTTATCCTCCGTTCCGTAAATGAGCAACAGACTGCCTTGATCGCCGGCGGCGGCGGCCACAGATGAGGACTGCTCATATGCGTCGGGCTCTTTGGCAGGGAGTCCCATGTAACGCTCGGTGTAAACAGAATCATAAAGACGCCAGTCTGTCACGGGAGCGCCGGCAATCCCGGCTTTGAAGAGATGGGTGTGGGTCATGTGGTATGTGACGGTGAATCCGCCTCCGCTCCAGCCCCAAACGCCGATCGCATTCTCATCGACGTAGGGAAGCGATTTCAGGTAATGCACTGCAAACTCATGATCCTTAGCGGCAACCGGCCCGAGATTATGGCGCCCTGCAACCGCGTATCTGTGTCCCGGTATGGCGGAAGTGCGGTCATCGATTAATGCGACGATGAAACCTTGCTGGACGAGAAATTGATGAAAGAGGCCTCGATTCCCTGGCCAGACATCCTGGATTGTGGGAACGCCCGGCATGCCATACACATAAACCAGAACCGGATATTTCCGGTTCGGATCCAGCTTTCGAGGCCTGTAGGTCAGCACACGAACGGTGGCTCCATCGGGGGTACTCAACACTTTTGTTTCCGGAGCTGCCAGGTCAAATTCATCCAGGCTACGGGCTTGAAACAGCTCAGTTTTTTTTCCCGAACTGAGATCGCTGACGCGGATTTCCTCTCTCCGGGTCAGCGAAGAAAAGGAATCCACATGCGCCGTGGCCTGCGCGTTCATTGCGATGCCGTGGGTTCCCGAATCACCCGTAATACGTTCCGCCCTCGATCCATCTATTTTGATTCGATAGAGATCTCGGCCGAGCAAGGATGCTTGATTGGAACTGTAATAGACCCACCCGCTGCCCTCATCGACTCCTTCTATTTTATAGACAACCCACTCCCCCGCCGTTAGCTGCCGAATAACCTTTCCGCTCCGCTCATACAGATATATGTGACGAAAGCCGCTGCGATCGGAGGTCCACAGAAATTCGCGGCCGCCGGACAGAAATCGCAGATCACTGCCGATGTCCAGCCAATTGGAGTCCCGCTCGTTCAGGAGTGTTTGGGAGACGCCGGTTTCAGGATTCACTTCCACCAGATCCAGTTCATTTTGAGGCCGGTTCAGCAATTGGAGCACAACAGCACTGTTATCAGCCCAATCAATGCGCGGGATATATTCGGCAGTCCGGTCGGCCCAGACAGTTCGTGCGTCTTCCAGATTGACCACGCCGGCCCTGGCTTTAGGGTTGGGATCTCCCGCCTTTGGGTATCGCTGAAAAGAAACCGACGACTGCAGATGAAGCTGCTCGACAATAGGGTAGGGCGGCACATCGGTCTCATCCAGCTCGAGAAACGCTATGTGACGGGAGTCGGGCGACCACTGGTATCCGGTGCGCACGTCGAACTCTTCCTGATAAACCCAATCCGGATCGCCGTGCAGCAGAAAATCGCGGCCACCGAATGTCAGCTGCTTCTCTTCACCTCCGGAACTGGGAATCACCCAGATATCGTGCTTAAAAACAAAAGAGATCCACTTGCCGTCCGGCGAAAACTTCGGATCGAGAAGATCCGTCTTCAAAGGAGCCAGCAGCGCAGCCGTGCGTGAATCCAAATCATAAAGATAGAGTCGACCTGCACTCGTCAGGAGAATGCGCTTTCCATCGGGACTCCAGCAGTAAGAGGGAATCTCATAACGGTTCCGACGCGTGCGCTCGCGCTCGCCGAGATTGGCCTGCTCGGGAGTCGGAGCCATTTCCCGAGCTTGAAGGGAAGAGAGAACCTGAATCGTCTTTCCTGTTACAATGTCGAGCATCCAGAGGGCCCTCTCCTCACCTCCTTCCGGCAGGAAATAAGAGAGCCGGTGTCCCTCCGGGGCCCAATACAGTTCCGTAGGCGCCGGATCATAGATGCTGCCGCCAAAAATGGTCTCAAGGCTCAGTGTTTGTTTAGGCTGTGCTGGTCCGCTAATCGCGCAGAAGAGGGAAAAAACGCTTCCCGCTATCAAGATGAGTGCTTTCATAATCTGTCTCCCCCGGGAGCGCCGGCGAGACGCCGGCGCTCCCGGCAAAACCTCACAAAATCAGATCCTGAGTTTAACTCGAAGCAGAAAAGAGTCCAAATGTGTAAAAGGTCTGTAAAAGCGTCCACAGAGAGGTTGAATGTAGCCCCTTCCAGGTTCTAACATGCTCATGCCTTTAAATTCTGATTGAGGATTTGGAACGTCGTGAAAGTAAATATTGCGGCATCGGCATCAAAACGAAAGCAACTCCGTATTGTTCTGATAAAACCATCCAAGTACGATGACGAAGGATATGTCATCCGCCATTTTCGGGGCGTGCTTCCAAGCAACACGCTTGCGTGTCTCAGCAGCCTTACCCGGGACCTTGCAAAACGCGAGCTGCTCGGCGGGGACGTTGAACTGAAGGTCGAAATTTTCGACGATACCGTCGAAAAGATCCCCGTAAAGAGAATCATCAAATCCAACCGGCTCCCCGACAGAAGAACGGTGGTTGCGCTGGCCGGAGTGCAATCCAATCAATTCCCTCGTGCGGCAGATTTTGCGCGCAAGTTTCGAGCCGGTGGGCTCCAGGTCCTGATCGGCGGATTCCATGTCAGCGGCATGCTCGCACTGTCCCCGGTGATTACCGACGAAATTCAGGATCTGATCGACATTGGAGTATCAGTGGTAAAAGGGGAGGTGGAAGAGACGTGGGGAGATATTCTCCGGGATGCATGGGGAGACTGCCTGAAGCCCGTCTACGATTTCATGGATCAAAAGCCCGATCTCTACCGACAACCGATCCCAATCATTGAACGGAAGTATCTCCGAAGATTCATCATTTCGAATTTCGGCACAATTGATTGCAGCCGGGGCTGTCCCTTCAACTGCAGCTTTTGCTCGATCATTAACGTTCAGGGGCGTGAGATGCGGGTCCGCTCACCCGAACTGCTGGTCCAGACCCTGCGTGAAAACTACCGCACCCACCGAATCAGTTTTTACTTCTTTACAGATGACAATTTTGCTCGCAACGGCTGCTGGCGCGAGATTTTTTGCTCGCTCGTCAAACTGCGGGAGGACGAGCACATCCCGATTCATTTCATGATTCAGGTGGATACTCAATCACACAAGATTCCCGAATTCATCAGCCTTGCCGCGCAGGCCGGATGCACACAGGTTTTCATCGGGATGGAGAGCATCAATCCCAAGAATCTGAAGGCGGCCGGCAAAATGCAAAACAACGTCCAGGACTACAAGGATTTGATCGCTGCCTGGCACAACGCGAAAATCGCTACTCATGTTGCCTATATCTTCGGTTTTCCTTTCGACACGCCTGAGTCCATTCGGGAGGACGTGCGGCGTCTTCAGGAAGAGTTGGAGGTTGAGCAGGCTTCCTTCTTCATGCTGACTCCGATTCCGGGATCACGGGATCATGCGCGCATGGTTGAGGCAAACGAGCCGATGAATCCGGATCTGAACAATTACGATTCGTTTCACGAGACCATCCGCCACCCGAACTTTGCACCCGGGGAACTGGCAGAATCTTATCGGAATGCATGGCAAAGCTTTTATTCGTTCAAGTACATGCGGGATGTGTTAACCCGGGCCAACGCTGAGAATTACTGGAACATTTTCTGCGATTTCATCTGGTACAGGAACTCTGCCTTGATTGAGGGAGGGCACCCGATGATCCACGGCTTTTTCCGCCTCAAGGATCGCATGGATCGAAGGCCGGGCTTTGCCGTGGAGTCGCGCGCCCGGCATTTCTTCCGCCGTTGGCGAGAAATTCGGAGCCTGATCCGAAGCTGGACCTTACTCATACTGGAAATGGAAGAGCTCTGGCTGCAGACGCGGAAACGCAGCGAGGCGGAGATCCGACTGCAGGCGGAAATCAAACGCTTGCGGCTGGAGGTCAATCGAAACCTGCATTCGGCCGAGTTGCAGCTCGCCCATGTGCGCGCGCGCATTCACTTCCCTGAACTGCGCGTCCCCTCCAGGCTTGCATTGGCATTCCGGAACCTGAATTTCCCGATGGCTAAGCAGATCACGTATTCCCGCACCGACCTGAAATTGTTCTGGAAGCGGACCTGCCGGCCGAAAATGCTGCTGTTCCGGCCCGACAAGGTGGTCCTGAATTTATTAAAGGACATCCAGTTGTTTGTGCTTTTCGTGCGCGATCTGGCAAGGATTT
>JBEKKY010000123.1:0-9467 GCA_050010475.1 Acidobacteriota bacterium
TTCTCCAGGCATTCGACTTGCCTTAAACAAACCCGAATGAAGGGATTTCAGTGGCAGTCCCCGTATGTTGCCAGCCGGAAATCTAGCCGTTTTAATTTGTCTTTGTCAACTATTCAGTCGTGATCTAATTATCACTGTGAAGTCACTGCAACACGGACGGCTCTTGATGCCAGTGCCTTGGATCCAAGCTCGGGCAGAAACAATGCCGGTATGAGGATCAGGGCAAAGCATAAGGCGGCCAAGCTGAAAAGAACAGTAGCGTTTGAGCCCGCAAGCGGAGCGATGATCGGGATCGCTACACCGCCTAGCACCTGCAGGGTTGAGATGATGCCGCCTGCACTGCCGGCATACACAGGTCCAATTTCGGGCAACAGTACGGGGAATGAGAGGATCAGCGGCAGGATGGCACTCTGCAAGAAACCTGCCAATATCAGGGCAACAACAATCGCCGGGCCAACCGGCAATTGCCAGGACCAGAAAGTGCCTGCTGCACCCAACAGACTGGCAACCACCAGGTACGGCTTCATGATTCCAAGGCGATTGCAGATCACCGGACCCAGGAAAGAGCCGAAGACGCCGCCCAGATTCGGCAGAGAACCATAATGGGCGGCCTGCTTTTCGCTGATGCCTCGCAGATTCTTCAGCATGAGCGGGAGAAAATTTGTGAAGGTCATCATTGCGCCCATCACAAAAAATGCGCAAAGCCCGGCCAACCAGATATTGCGGCTCCGGGCGGCCTTGCCGAGATAGCGGACTACGGGCAGAGACGGCACATCGGGCGCACCGGCCGGTTTATTCTTGGCAAAGATCATCCACAGGACAAGGATGACAAGGCAAGCTATGCCGGAAAAAATAAATGCGCTGGCCTCTGAAGGAAAATGCGGTGTAGTGGCCGTTCCCGCGAACCCGGCGAGCATCGGGCTAACCATGTAGAGGCCCATAAGCATCCCCATCTGCTCCGGAGGAAACCAGGCGCCAAACAGCTTGGCGAGATTGCAGACGAGCAGGCCCGAAGCCAGGCCGGCCAGGATCGTCAAAAATAAAAACGGCCAGAACGATGTGACGGCATAACGAAACGTGCAACCTACGACGGAGAGAACAAGGCCGACAGTAACGACCTTCTTCACGCCGTAGCGGTCAGCCAGCGTGCCGCCGAGAAGGCAGATGAAAATTGAACCGGTCATTGGTCCGCCCATTAAAGCGCCGAATTTTGAGGCAGATATATGCAGGGCAGGGATGAGTTTGTAGGCCAGAGGCGGAAGCTGGAACTGCGCATAGCTGCCGATAAATCCAGCCAGCATTGCGACAGCAACGATTACCCACCGGTAAGGCGACGGGACTGGCGTACCAGCATCTCGCATATCTTGAACTCCTCTCTGATTCAGTTGGCAATAGGTTCCGCTTTGATACCGGCGGGCGGTGCCCTATTGTGGATGCAAAACGGATATCTCTTTATCCGCGACTTCTCCAAATTTTACAAGTGAAAAGGATTGTTGCCGTGTGAACACATCCGCGACACAATAGAGTCGCAACCCAAGAGAGCGGGATCCGCCCCGACCGCTCAGAGAGAACAATTCTTTATCGAGCGCCGATGTTTTGGGCCTAAAATACCGGCGAACTCTTTTCGGAGACCTTATGGAACAGCGGAATGGACCTAATTATGGCAAACTGGTTATCATGCCGGCATTGATCACCCTCGGAATCACGTTGCTGCGTCTCGCTTCAGAATTCATGGGTTTGCCCTCATGGCTGGCAAACAAGAATCCCGGAGGCTTCGGAGCTCTCATAGGCATCAGCTGGCTCCCGCCTATTCTGGGAATTTATTTTGCCTACAAATTAATTGGCGTTCCGGGAAAGCTCTGGTGGAATCTTTTCAAAACCCTTTTGTTATACGGATTGGCGGCGCGCATTCCCGTCATCATCATTATGGGATTGGCAATTTATGGAAACTGGGGCACTCACTACGACGCATTCGCTCCGGGAAGCTTAACCGGAACAACATCCCTTGTGAAGTTCCTGCGCGGGGGAGTGACAATCCAGCTTATTTGGTGGTTGCTGATCTGGACAGTGGGCTCAGGCATGCTGACAGGTTTGCCAACCGCATTCATCCGATCACGCCGCTCTGTCAAACCACGTTAAGACCGTGTCTAGGCTTTCCAGGTGGTTCCAACATCGCCGGAGTACAGATCAAAAAACGAAATTCGGCTCCGCAGATTTCTTGAAATATCTTGGCCCAGGCTTTCTGGTAGCGGTTGGGTTCATCGATCCGGGGAACTGGGCATCCAACTTTGTGGCAGGGGCTGATTACGGATATGCGCTGCTATGGGTTGTGACTCTTTCGACCGTAATGCTTATCCTGCTGCAGCACAATGCGGCGCACCTGGGCATTGCTACCGGACTCTGCCTCTCCGAAGCGACCACATTCTTCATCCCTAAGCCGGTTGCGCGTGCAGTGCTCGGCAGTGCCTTTTTTGCCACCATTTCTACTTCTCTGGCGGAAATACTTGGGACCGCCATCGCTCTGAATATGTTGTTTCAGATCCCGATACGCATCGGAGCGATCCTGGCCGTCGTCGTCTCTCTCTTCATGATATTTGCAAATTCCTATCCGAAAATAGAGAAATGGCTTGTCGGATTTGTTGCCCTGATCGGGTTTTCATTTGTTTACGAGCTGACGCTTGCCAGGATTGACTGGGGGGCTGCCGGCTATTTTTGGATCACGCCGTCGATACCCAAGGGTTCGATCGTCATTGTCATGAGCGTTCTGGGTGCAGTGGTGATGCCCCACAACTTGTTTCTGCATTCGGAAATCATCCAAAGCCGTCATTGGAATCTTGAGAACGAGAAAATCATAAAACGTCAGCTGAATTACGAATTCTTGGACACCATTCTCTCCATGATAATCGGGTGGGCTATCAACAGCGCCATGATTCTGATGGCAGCCGCCACTTTTTTCAAACGGGGAATTCAGGTTACTGAACTCCAGCAGACATACACGACCCTGCGTCCCCTGTTGGGCAGCAGCGCACCGCTTGTCTTTGCCGTTGCGCTGCTGTTTTCGGGATTTGCCTCCGCTGTCACGGCCGGGATAGCCGCAGGATCCATTTCCGCCGGATTCTATGGGGAGCCCTACGATATCAGAAATCGCCACTCGGGACTCGGGACTTCCGCTTCCCTGCTTCTGGCGCTGGCTGCTATTTTTTTGATCGGGAATCCGTTGCAGGGGCTTGTCTATTCACAGGTGATCCTCAGCATGCAGCTGCCGATCACCATTTTTCTTCAAATCTACCTGACCTCTTCAAAACGGGTAATGAAGAATTATGCCAACAGGCCGACGTTCAAGTTCACTTTGTTGATCGTTGGAATCATTGTGACTATCCTGAACCTAATGCTGCTGGTCACCCTCTTCCATTGAGTTTGACCTTTGGAGTGCCCAGGCAAGGTTGTGCGCTACAGTGGGGACGTTCCCCTGTTGCAAGGAAGGGACAGCAGGCTGTCGCACTCCATGTGGAATTACGCGCGCGCATCGATCTGCTGTATCAGGTTTTTGAAGATCACTCGATGGAAAGGCAGAAAGAGGTACCAGTAAAACCTGCCCAAGAACCCGCGGGGCTCAAAATAAGCGCAAACGACGAGCCCCCTTTTGCGGACAGCGGGCACGATCTTGAATTCAAGCCATGCCTGGCCGGGAATTTTCATCTCCGCTCGCAGAAGGAGCCGGTGATCCTCGCTCAATTCCTCGACGCGCCATAAATCGATCGCTTCGCCGAGTTCCACAAAGGAATGGTGTTTGCGTCCGCGGGCATTTCCGACCCCCATGAGCATGCGGTCGATCATGCCGCGGATCCGCCACATCCAATTATTCCGGAACCAGCCGTTGCGGCCGCCGACGCGGCAGAACGACCGGAAGAGCGCTTGCGGCGTTTTTTCCGTCACCAAACTGTACGTAGCGATGAAACGCGGCCTCTTGGCAAGCTCATCCAGTTGAGGCACAACCTCGTGCCCAGGCGGATACGCGTCCGACCAGCGCGTCTCCACCGTATCCATTTCCAGCTTCGCGATTGCGGCTTTGATGGCCTCTTCAAAGGACATCGTCTTGAATGGCAGCACGGATCGGATCCCTGTGTCCTGGCACACCACGTTGTTCCGCAGGCTTTCCATCAGACAGTTGACGATCGGAGCGGGGACGGGGGTCAGCAGACTGACCAGATATCCGTAAATCCGGGGATCGCTCACCGGTGCGCGAAGCAGCAGAATGCGACGGTTGAGCAACTTTGCAAGCCGTTCGAGCATCTGCCGGTAGCTCATGATTTCCACGCCCCCGATGTCGAACTCCTTCCCCTCCGTGCCCTCGGCCTCGATCACGCCGATCAGGTACTTCATCACGTCACGCACTGCGATCGGCTGGCATCGGCTGTTTCCCCATTTGGGAATAAAGATCAACCGCAACACGGATACGAGGTGCTGCATGATCTCGTACGAAGCGCTTCCGGAACCAAGAATCACCGCAGCGCGCAGAATCGTAACGGCTGCGGTTCCGCAGCGAAGCACCTCCGCTACTTCAATCCGGTTTCTCAAGTGTTCGGACAAGTCGGACTGCCGTTCGCCTAATCCCCCGAGATAGATGATACGCTCCACCCCCATCGCCTGAGCCGCCTCGGCAAAGTTGCGCGCAGCCTGCAGATCGGATTTGGAAAAGGAACGCGGGCCAAGCATCATTGAATGGATCAAATAATAGGCGACCCGAATATCCTGCATTGCTTCCCGGAGCGAGTCCGGCCGCAAGGCATCCGCTTCAGCAATTTCTGCCCCCGGCCAACGATTTGCATGAATCTCACGTTTTCTGCGAACCATGGCGCGCACCTGGTATCCTCGGCTCAGGAGTTCTACCACCAGACGGCCACCCACGTACCCGGATGCGCCTGTCACGAGAATGCGGCCGATCTTCGGCCGGGGCCGTGTGGGCAGCCCCTGGCAGCTAACGTTCTCGCAAAGGGCAGGATTCCGAAGGCACACGGCTTTCGTGCAGGTTTTGAAGGAAGGACGGTGAAGAGAATCCTTTTGTTCCATGGGATCCGATGCCTATTTCCGCTATTTTGAAGGAAAATATTTCCTATCAGAGAAAATTTTGGTGTTAAGTTATTTTGATGTCAACAAAAGATATTCTAATGGATAGCCGCCGGATATTAGCGGGATCCCGGAAACCATCTTCCTTTCACAACCACCCAAGATCCGAATAACGCCTGGCGCACCCCGATTAAAAGAATCCTCAGCAAAACCTGCATGGCGGGACGGATCCAGTGCTGGGAGATAACACTTGCACGGGCAGGCCCGCAGCCGGGACTTCCACGGGAGAAATAACAGACCGAGGCGATGGCCGGCGATTTTGGCATGTAACCCTCGTGCTTGATTTGCCGCTATGCCGTTGCGACAATCGAAGCTGGTGGGAACGCCGGCATCCAACCGTGCCGCGGTCCAATGCTACGGAAAATCTAAACTCCATGTTCAAAACCAGAAATGTTGCCGAATCCTCTAGGAATCCACTATACTCCTCACTATATAGGACTTTTGGTTGTTTGAATGAGCGAACTCTGAAGCGGGATCAATTGCAGGAGGCACTGTTCAGTGAGTCCTATCCGGGTTCCGAGCCGCCAATATCTCGCGATGTTTCTCTGTCTCTCAAGATGCACATCCCTCTCTGTCACGACCATCCGTGTTCCCGATCCACATCAAAGACGGTTCAGATGCGGCAACCCAAAAATCCCTGGAGCCAACCCATGAGTAAATGTTCCCCCAAGATACAGATAATGCGCGATCAGCAGCTAACCCAAGGCATGAAGGCCGCCGCAATTCTTGGACCTTTTGCTGTCTTGAGTTCGCTTTCCCGCGTCTTTGCCATAGGCTGGCATCGCATCATGCTTGTCCATATTATCCTCTACCTGATTGTTTTGGGCATTGTGCTTTTCAAAAGCCGCCTATCCTACTATTTCAGGGCCTTCGCCATTGTCATAATTCCATTCCTGCTCGGCGTAGCCGCGTTGACTTCCTGGGGATTGATGGCTTTCGGATTGGTGTCTTTGTACAGCTTTTGTATCCTGGCAACAATACTTATTGGAACCAGAGAGGGATTAGTTGCTTCAATCATCAGCATGGCAACGATTTCGATCATCGGCGGCTGCGTTCACGCAGGGATTATTGTCTTCAGATTCAATTTTGAACAGTTCCTGGATTCTCCAACCTCTTGGCTGAGCGCCGTGCTTGCGATGGCATTGTCGGCTGGAATCGTCGTGTTCGCGCTGGGGACTGCGCACGCACAGGTAGCGGAACTTGTTAACACGCTGGAAAGACAAAATGAAGAGCTTCTGAAAAGCAATCTGTTGTTGCGGAGCGAAATTGCCAAGAGAGTCCAGGCCGAAGAAGATCGCCGGAAGTATGAAAACAGGCTTCGGGACGCCGAGAAGATGGAAGCCATCGGGGCTCTCGCGGGAGGGGTCGCTCACGACCTGAATAACATTTTGGGATGCATTGTGGGGTATCCCGATCTGCTTCTTGAAGAACTTCCGGCCCAAAGCCCTTTGCGAGGAACCATCGAGATCATCAAGAAGTCAGGGATCAAGGCCGCTGCAATCGTCTACGACATGCTGACGCTGGCCAGACGCAGGATCGAATTATCGGACGTCATTACTCTGAATTCGGTGGTTTCAGAATACTGCACAAGTCCGGAGTTCGAGACATTAAAGCAATTCCATCCCCTGGTGGAGGTTGAAATCAGCACAGACCCGGAACTGATGAATATCCGTGGTTCACTCTTCCACTTGTCCAGAGTAATTATGAATCTGGTGTCGAACGCTGCGGAAGCCATTCCTGACGGAGGCCGGATTGTAATTTCGACGAAAAACCGAACTATCGGCAACCTGAAAGGCCGGTGGGAAGAAATCAAAGAAGGGAGCTATGCGATTCTATCTGTCGAGGACACGGGAACAGGTATCCCGGGCAAGGATCTGGAAAAAATTTTCGAGCCCTTTTACAGCAAGAAAAAGCTGGGAAGGAGCGGGACGGGGTTAGGAATGGCCGTGGTTTGGGGATCGGTGAAAGACCACAACGGTTATATTGACGTGAGCAGTGTCGAAGGCAAGGGAACCAAATTCACTCTGTATTTTCCATCGACCGAGGAACAGATGGCGCCGGTCCAATCCCCCTATTTGCGGGCGGACCTGCGCGGCCGAGGAGAATCAATCGTGATAGTGGATGACGTACAGGAACAGAGAGAAATCATCTCCCGGATTCTTCGAGACCTGGGATATTCCGTGCAGGCGTTTAGCAGTGGCGAGGAAGCAGTTGAGTATTTCCGCCGTGCTTCGGCAGATCTCTTGATCCTCGATATGCTCATGGAGCCCGGCATTGATGGACTCGAAACCTACAGGAGGATTGCAGAACTTCATCCCGGGCAAAGGGCCATCATTACTACCGGATTTGCGGAAACGGCTCGATTAAGCGAGGCTTTGAAATCGGGAGTGGGACGTTATTTGAAAAAACCATTTCTTGTCGACGAGATCAGTCTGGCCGTGAGGGCCGAACTGGAAAAACGGCTGAGCGGGCAGAATGAATCCTCCCCCGGTCTATGGAACTGAAAACTGACAGGCTGCTCGCTTGGCTCCATGTGGCCTCCAAACGAAGCCAATAGGGAAATAACCGCAGGACGACCACAACAATAAGAACCATGATTTGGAGATCAGGACGGTCGTAATCCTTCAGTATGGATGCAGTGCAACCGATTGCTTAAGTGCAGCCGCGAGCGGCCCGGGAAAATTAAACTTGCCGGGGGATATTTGCAATATTATTTCGTTATATTGCTACTTATAAATTGCACAAACACCTGCTAAATATTTCCCATGAAGCTCAATCGAGACTGTTGGGCGCTACGCTGATCGGTCGCCCTATTGGAGCCCTTGAACGGACCGATGGCGGCGCTTCTCATTTGTACTGAGGCGAGTCTCCTTCTCCCCGTGAACGTTTAGCCTCAATTCCATAAAACATATTTTAAAGATATAATTGATTTTGCGGCCATTATGAATAAATATTTCATGTAATGGATCCGGGCTTCGCACTTGACGGGAAATGAAAGATATTGCAGGAGCACAGAGATCATGAAGGAGGAACGACGAGGTCGAATAACCCTGAATCGTTTTCTGGTGGAGCGGCAGCATCTTCACCCTGATGCGACGGGCGAGCTCACGCGGGTAATGGATCGGCTGGGGACCGTCGGGAAAATCATCTCCAACTACATGAAATGTGCTGCGTTGGATGGCCTTAGGGGTCTTACAGGCGCAGTGAACGTTCAAGGGGAGAATGTCCAGAAGCTTGACGAGCTGGGAAACTCCGTCTTCATAGAGGCGTTCGAGTATGTAGATATCGTGGGCGCTATTGTCTCGGAGGAAATGGAGAAACCCCTGGTTACATCGCTCGAAAACACGTCTGGGAAATACCTCGTGCTCATCGATCCCATTGACGGTTCGTCCAACCTGGAAGTTGATTGCACGATCGGGTCCATATTCTCCGTCAGGAAAATCAAGAACTCCATAGAGGAGACAGTGCTTCAAAAGGGGTCCGAGCAGGTGGCTGCGGGGTATATTATGTACGGAACATCTACTCACCTGATCTACAGCGCTGGTGACGGCGTTCACGGATTCGTGCTGGACGAACCGATCGGGGAATTTGTTCTGGATCATGAGTATATGCGCATGCCGGAAAAAGGGAAGATAGTGAGCTCGAATTTTGGCAACTATCGGAAGTGGAGTGCTTCCGCACGGCACTTCTCAGACGCGATTCTTGCCGGAGAGGATTCCTACTCTCTGCGTTATTCGGGTGCCCTGGTTGCTGATCTGCACCAGATCCTGCATTTTGGGGGGATCTACTTTTATCCCGACGAGACAAAGCGTCCGGAAGGAAAACTGAGGTTGCTTTACGAATGCGCCCCCCTGGCAATGATCGCCGAGCAGGCGGGAGGCAGCGCCACGACTGGAAGGGTGCGCATCATGGATATTGGTCCTTCCAACATCCACCAGCGAATACCCTTCGCGATCGGAAGCATCCGTGAGATACAAAAATACGAAGAGGCTTACGCGATCTGAAGAGAAATGAGGTTTGACAATGCATTGCCTTCTGCGCGTTTGTCGGAACGTTAAAAAAACTTCTTGAGTTAGGAACATGTCAGAAATATCAACCCCAGTTACTGCGAATCATTTCCGTTATCTGGCTGAGCATACAACTCAGGAGGATGATTTCCTCCGCAACCTCAAAGCCGAGGCCCGGGCAGCGGGAATTCCTCCCATCTGGATTTCGCCAGAGCAGGGCAGCTTCATGCAATTACTTCTCAAAGCCATCCGAGCGAAGGAAGTAATTGAGATCGGAACGCTGGCAGGCTATTCAGCTGTCTGGATGGCCCGTGCAGTGCCGGCCCACGGGCA
>JBEKKY010000124.1:0-9414 GCA_050010475.1 Acidobacteriota bacterium
GCGTCCAATACCAGCACCAGTTCCAACTCGCTCATCAGCGAGACTGATTTTCTTAACCTGCTGGTGACCCAGCTTCAGAATCAGGATCCGATGAACCCCATGGATAGCGACCAGTTTGTATCACAGCTGGCAACATTCAGCTCCCTGCAACAGCTCATTTCGATTAATCAGGCTGTCACGCAGCTTGCCGCCAACTCTGGAGCAACTGGAACTACCAGCGGAGACGGATCTGAAAATCAGTCTTCAACTGTGTCCACAATTTGAATTGAATCAGATCAATTGATTCCGGCTAATCCGGATTAGGAGAAATCTGATGTCTACAACTTCCATTTACACAGCCTTGACCGGGATAAATAACGCCAGTTTAGCTTTGAACGTAGTCGGTGATAATCTTTCCAACATGAATACCACTGCTTTTAAGACTAGTACTGCCAGCTTCTCAGAATTGCTGGCGGGCTTCTCGGGCACAAGTGCTGCCGGGAATCCAATTTCTTTGGGACTTGGCAGCACATTGAACGGGATTGATAGCAATTGGACCCAGGGGACTATCGACAATACTGGGATTTCTACAGATGCTGCGATCAACGGAAATGGTTTTTTTGTCGTTTCTACAAACGGCGGCATGGGTTATACGCGGGCGGGTCAATTTTCATTTGATCAGGACGGCAATCTTTTGAGTTCTGACGGGTTTCAAGTACTGGGTTATCCGGCCGTCGACGGTACGATAGATACCAGTGCAGCGCTACAGCCGATCAATATTAAGGAAGGGCAAATCGTCCCGGGAACCGCTACGACTAGCCTGACAGTTTCTGCAAACCTGGATGCGCAGGCGGCCGATGACACAACATTCTCTTCTTCGGTGCAAGTCTATGATTCTCTGGGATCGCCGCACACAGTTGATTTGACATTTGCCAAAACAGGCGCAGGCGCATGGAGTTGGTCGGCGACCATTCCTGCTACGGATACGGGCGGGGCCAGCACCGACCCGGCGGTTCAGGTCGGATCCGGAACGCTGCAATTCGATGGCAATGGCAAGCTGGTTGTTGCAGATCCGACTGCCGCCAACCCCACTCTGGATCTCTCAGGGCTCGCCGACGGTGCGAATGACATGAGCGTTAGCTTCAATTTGTGGGATTCACAAGGGAACACTTTTATTACAAATTATGCAAGCGACTCGAGTGTTTCCTCAAGCTCCCAGAACGGGTTTGCTTCCAGCGCTTTGAACGCCATCAGTATTAACAGCGATGGCGTAATAATGGGATCGACGGCTAGCGGGCAGTCCATTCCGATGGCGCAACTTGCGTTGGCAGATTTCCCGAACGTCGGGGGACTTGAGAAATATCAGGGGAGCACGTTTGTAGCCTTTTCCAGTTCCGGTGATCCTTCGATCGGTATTGCAGGAACCGGCGGGCGCGGAACAATAACCGGATCTTCGCTGGAGCAATCCAACGTCGATATGGCGGGGCAATTCGTGAAGCTGATTGTTGCGCAGCGCTCATATGAAGCAAATTCCCGGGTAATCACGACCTGGGATCAACTGGTTCAGGATTCTCTGAACCTAATACGATAGCCGTTGGATGATCGGGACAATGCAAGTTTTCGGATAGAGGGTAACGATATGGCGATTGCAGCAACGCCCATCATGCGTAGCAGAGGTCTTCTTGATTTGCTTCGGCAGACCGTTCCCCTTAAGGAGCAGGCGGTGGTAATTTACAGCCGCCTGCTTGCTGTAAATGAATTGTCGGGTTCCATGAACTCGGCCAAGGATTTGGAGAACCTGAGGAGTGCGTTAGCATCCTATTTTCAGGAGTATTTCCCGGATGATTCGGTCCGCCTTTGCACTCTCGACGGAACCAATTACCGGCAAGTTCGCCTATCGGGGCCGCGCATATCCAAACGCAATGAGTTGATTCCTCTGGATAGCGGAATTGCCGGTACCGTCATCCAGTCCTCGACGCCCCTGTGGATTCAGGATACGCAAGCGTCCAGGAAAATGCGCAAATTCTCCGGAAGTTTTTCTGATCCTTTCACTCGTTCTTTGCTCGTGCTTCCTTTCTCGGCTATGCGCAAAACTTTCGGCTGTCTGGCGATGATTTCGAATCACCCAAATCGATTCGACGCCTTGGAATACCACCTTGGATTGCTGGTGGCTGCGCATCTTTCCTCGTCACTCGAAAATTTGCTGACCAGGCAGGAACTGGCGAATGCGAATGAGCGTCTGCGGGATCATGAGTCCCGCCTGACTCAACTAAACCTGCAGCTGCGGGAACTGGCTCACACGGATGAATCCACCGGCCTGTTCAACAAACGCCGGCTTTTTGAGCAGCTGGAAATGGAAGTCGCCCGCGCCAGGAGATACGGCGAAATATTGACCTGCCTAATGATCGATCTTGATGATTTCAAGCAGGTCAACGACACGCACGGACATCAGGCCGGCGACGAAGTCCTCCGGCAAACGGGCGCTCTGCTCCGGCGTTCTCTTCGGATTACCGATTTCGTTGCACGATATGGAGGCGAGGAGTTTACTGTCATTTTGCCGCGAACGAACGGCTCAGGAGCCAGCCGGGCGGCGGAAAACCTCCGTTCCAAATTCATGTTGCATCCCTTTGAGGTCCCGAGCGGGAAGGTGCATTTGACCATCAGCGTTGGGGGCGCTTGTTGCTCGACGTTCACGTATCTAGACGCCCGGCAGATCATTCTCCGTGCCGACAATGCTCTTTATAGAGCCAAACGAAACGGCAAAAACAAAGTCTGTTTTGCGGATGAGATCGAGATTCCATCGGAGGAATCTCGCCACTATCGGGATTCTGAGGCAGGTTTGACACAGCAATTGTCCAGCAGTTGATGTCGGACCCACCGGAATTTTTTTGGGTTATTGAGCCCGATGGAATGAATGTAATCCGTCTTCGAAGATGCCTGCGTTTGTTTCTCAGACGGTTCAATTCTGCGGTAAAATTCTTTCTGCGTTGTTCGGTTCCTTACCCTCGGGAGATACTGTTTACACGCTCATAGCCGAAGATGATAACGGACACACAAAAACGGCCACTGTTACAGTCCACGTGCGCTGAATTGTTGCGGCTGACCGCAAGCAACTGCCTCCTGCCAAAGAAGGGGGAAGTAGGAGCTACCGGCCGCGCGCCCCTGCCAATTGTGGATTGTCGGGTGAGTCAGGAATTTGTCAAATCGTGAAGCAGCTTTGACACTGTGTTTGTTCAATAATTGAATGCGATTCCTAACCACTTTGTCTCTCGTTCGTTTCCAAACCGGTTCAAAACCGGTTTCTTTCGGACAATGCTGTTTTTGTGCGCTGGATTCGGGACGCATTTTCGCTGCTCAATGCTGATATCGTAAGTTTCTTAATTCATTCATCTTCGAGCGATCATTTCCCAAAACTCATTCTCCAGCTACTCGCGCCAAAGCATTCCAGGCTTTGTTTTCCCATCGCTTTTATTTTTACCGGTCTTCCAGACTCAGCCAATCGTGATCCTCGCCTAAATGCAATTCTCCCTCTGGCATATCAGTTGCATTGATATGCCCCGAGTGATCAGTGTATGGAGGGTTCTTCCATGATGGCAGCGGGTTCAACGGCAAAGGCAACCGCCGAAACCAAACAGAAAACCGAGAGCAAACCGACCGTCGAAAACAAGCCTGCGGTTGAGACCAAAGGGAAATCGCGAGCATTCTGGGTTTTGATTGGATTTGTGGCCCTGGTGGCGATCGCGGGGGGCACCGTGTTCCTGACGAGTCCTTCACTCAAAGGCGCTAGAAGTGCGATTTGGATGAAGTCTTCGCGGAGTGAGAACGACAACAAGGAGCACGTAAAAGCAACCCTCCCTTTGGATCCTTTCCTGGTCAATCTGGCAGACACGGATCAAGTCCGGTTTGTGAAAACTACATTCCAACTTGGGCTGGCGGAAGTGCCTAAAGAGGAAGGCAAAGATCCGGTCACAATAGCTGCCATCCGCGACTCGATTATTTCCCTGCTGAGTTCCAAAAAGGCCGAGCAGGTCTTGACCCCTGAAGGGAAGGAGACACTGCGGCAGGAAATTCGCTCGCGTGTTAATGCACTGTCTCCCAAAACAAAGGTTTTGGAAGTGTACATCGTCGATTTCGTTGTTCAACTTTAAGGGCCCGAGGGTTACGGTCTATGACAGAATCCGCCAATGCCGTTGAGACAGCTGCCGGCGAAAAGACAGCGGAAGAACTCCGCCATTTCCTCGACATTCCGGTCAAAGTTTCAATTCATCTCGGCACTCGGACGATGAAGGTCCGAGACATCCTGCAATTGCAGTCCAGCTCGATTATTGAGTTGCCGAAATCAGCGGGTGAAAACGTCGACATACTTATGAATGACCATCTCATCGCATTTGGTGAAGTCATGGAGCTGGAAGGGTGCACCGGAATCCGGCTGACCGATTTCAACAGCTTGGTGTAGGAGATACAATCGTGAAGGTATATCTGCGAAACCTCCTGATATTCGCGCTCTTGCTTTTGCCCGTTTTCGGGCAAGCGGCTTCGCTCCCCTCGTCGAATCAAACCAATAATGCTTCCAGTAATTCTGTCGCCGATACAAAAGAGGGTTCTGTTGCACCGGCTGTGGAGGTTCGCGATTCAGAATTGCAGTTCCCGATCGTGCGCACTGTGGGTGGCATGGGTCTGGTTGCGTGTCTTATGATTGCCGCTTTCTTTGTAGCAAAGAAATTTGCGCCCCGCTATTTCCACAAACCGGCATCCCAACGAAGTTTGAAGATTATCGAGACTCTCGCGATGGGAGATAAGAGATCCATATCGCTGGTCGAGGTGGACAATAGTCGATTTCTTGTCGGGAACACGCCGCATCAGATCAATTTGTTGGCTGCAATGCCGGAATCTCTCTCTCTGGTCTCCGAACCTGAAAGAACGTCCGCCGCACCCAAACCCATAAACAGAAGGGAATCCAGCTCTCCATTCAGAAACCTGTTTGAAGTAGAAAAGAACAGGCCCGCACAATATGCCGGAAGTCGCTTGCCGGAGGATCTTCGGGCAAAAATGCGCCAGCTACGAGAGGCGCTGGAAAAATCCTAAAGTGAATTGCGCCCCTATGAATGCAACCAGGAAGTTTCAAACTCTAGCAGGCATTCTGATCTTGGCGTCGGCAATACTTGCGCTGACCCCTGTCCAAACAGCATTCGGGGCGGACAAAAATTCTCCGGGGGTGGAACTACGAATCGGCGGAGTAGCCGGCAAGGGCGGACTTACGGCTCCGATACAAATTCTGTTGCTGATGACCATTCTATCCGTAATGCCTGCCATCCTCGTATCCGTAACCTCGTTTACGCGGCTGATTATTGTTTCCCATTTCTTGCGCCAGGCTCTCGGCACCCAGACGATGCCTCCCAATCAGGTGCTCATTGGACTATCGCTGTTTCTAACATTCTTCATCATGCAGCCGGTTGGCGAAAAAATTAATCAGGAGGCCCTGCAGCCCATGCTGAATGGGAAGATCACGGAAATGCAGGCGCTGGATCAGGCATGTGTGCCGCTCCGGCAATTCATGCTTCGCTACACACGAGAGAAAGACCTGGCACTTTTTCTGAATATTGCAAAAGAGCCGAAGCCGCGGAATGTGCAGGATATCCCGATGCGCATTGTCATCCCGAGTTTTATGATATCGGAGCTGAAGACGGCCTTTAACATCGGATTTGTGCTCTTCATCCCATTTCTTGTAATCGATATGGTTGTTGCCTCCGTCCTCCTGTCTATGGGGATGATGCAGCTGCCTCCGGTGATTATTTCCACTCCTTTCAAGATTCTTCTTTTCGTTATGGTCGACGGCTGGAATCTGATCATCGGCTCTCTGGTCAGGAGTTTTTATTGACCTCTTGTAAAAAAATAGTGTTTTTCCGGTGATACCGATTCGGAGGGAACTGGCATGAGTCAGGAAATGATCCTAAAACTGGCCAAAGATACGCTTCAGATCACTCTCATGGTCAGCAGTCCTATGCTTGTGGTTGCGCTCACAATAGGAATCCTGGTCAGCATCGCGCAGGTTGTAACCTCCATTCAAGACATGACGCTTTCCTTTGTACCCCGAGTGATCGCTGTTTTCCTGACTTTTCTTCTGGCATTCCCCTGGATCATGAGCACACTTTTGTCGTTCACCAATCAGCTTTTGGGGCATCTCGAGCGATTTGCCCGCTAATCTGTTTGGAGAAACGCCACGGATTTCCAGATGATCACCGCGCGAATCCATGTTCGCCCAAATAGAAAATGACTCCGATTCTTTTTTCGACTGCGGAAATAGTCCGTTTCATTATCGTGCTGCTGCGCGTTTCCGGAATAATGATCCTGGCGCCTTTCTTCAGCAACAAATCTGTCCCCGTATATGTCCGAATCGCCTTCTCTTTGATGGTTTCACTTGTCCTGGCGCCGGCGTTACCACTGAAAGCACTTCCGGCCGGGTTAGACCTGGGTAATATTGCCGGTCTGGTTGCCAGCGAGATCCTGTTCGGCGCCCTTTTGGGATTTGCAGCGGCGTGTGTTTTCTCTGGATTCGAGTTTGCCGGGCAGGTGATCTCCTCGCAACTGGGATTTTCGATCATTAATATGATCGATCCGCAGACCCAAGTCGAATCTTCCGTATTTTCATTCCTGCAGAATTACATTTGCCTTTTGTTTTTTCTGCTGATTAACGGGCATCACTGGTTCCTGCTGGCTGTGAATGAAAGCTTCGTGTTATTGCCGGTCGGAGGCTGCCACATCCAAGGACCCATGATCCGGCAACTCATTCATTTTTCCGCTGAGATTCTGGTGATTGGCGTGAGGATTGCCGGTCCAGTCATTGCGGTTTCCATCATCACGGATGTGGTTATGGGAGTGCTTGGAAGGGCGGCTCCCCAAGTCGGAGTTCTGGTGGTAGGCATGCCCCTGAAGACGCTGGTCGGATTCGGGTGCCTAAGCTTCTCCTTCTATTTTCTTCCTCGCTATCTGGAAGGGATCTTCTCATCGCTGTACAGAACTCTGTTCTCGATGGTAAGCGCCATGTGAGGAGCCATCAATGGCCGGCAGCACGGATAACAAATCAGAACGCCCCACTAGTAGAAGGCTCCAAAAGGCACGTGAAAAAGGGCAGATTGCACGCAGCAAGGAAGTGCCGTTGGCAGCGGTCCTCCTTGGTGGGCTCCTGGTGATCATGTACTTCGGCCAGGCTGTGCTCCAAACTCTGGAACATGAGATGATGAATTCCTTCACTCTCCGTCTGCCGCCTGATATTACCGTTTCATATCTTTCGGGCCTCTTAAAGGATATCAGCCTACGTGTCTCGACTGTCTTAGTTCCGGTCCTCTTGGCAATAATGATCTCATCGGTTACCGCGAACCTGCTGCAGGGCGGATTGGTTTTTTCGAGCCAAGCCCTGGGTTTTCATTTCAACAAACTGAGTCCCCAAAACGGGCTCAAAAGGGTTTTCTCAAAAAACGCCATCGTCGAGCTGGTCAAAGGTGTCATTTTGCTGATCGCGGTTGCCTTCATCAGCTATCAGGTCATTTCGAAATACATTCCCTTATATCCGAGACTGGTTCTGATGGACGTCAGGAAACTTTTCCACTGGACCGCCTATATCAGCTACCAAATATTCATCCGGGTGGCCGTCTTGCTTATTACCGTTGCAATGGCGGATTACTGCTTTCAGAAATACCGTTTCATCGATCAGCTGAAAATGACTAAACATGAAGTAAAGGACGAACTCAAAGAAACGGAAGGAGATCCGACCACCAAAAGCCGGATTCGCAGATTACAACGTGAGATGTCCCGCAAGCGCATGATGTCCGACGTGCCCAAAGCGGACGTTGTGATAACCAACCCCACTCACTATGCCGTAGCCCTGTCCTACAAAATGGAATCCATGGAAGCGCCCAAAGTAATCGCAAAGGGTGTCGGATTTTTGGCGCTCAAGATTCGTGAGTTGGCACAGGAGCATGACATTCCGCTCGTCGAAAATAAGCCGCTAGCCCAGACTCTTTATAAATCCGTCGAAATTGGGGAGTACATCCCCGCCAGTCTATACAGAGCCATAGCTGAAATCCTTGCTTATGTTTACAAGGCCAAAAGAGCTCTTGTTCGATGAGCCGGAGTTCCAGGATCGGCCAAGATTCCCATTCCACTCGCGCTTTTTTCGGAAATGGTATGCAAATTGCTTTTTCCTATTTCCGAGCGACAGAACTGAGATTTTAGGAGATTCGAGAACTCAATGAGTGTTGCAGAAAGAGCCGCAATTCCGAACCTTTCAAACCTCCTCGGCAAACTCCATTTGATGATCCCCGTGGGAGTGATGGGAATCCTGATTGTCATGGTGCTGCCCATGCCCACCATGGTAATGGATCTCCTGATCAGCTTGAACATTACCCTTTCAATCATTGTCATGCTGGTCTCAATGTACATCCTGCAACCTGTACACTTTTCAGTATTCCCATCACTTCTCCTCCTCATCACTTTGTTCCGACTGGCCCTGAACGTTGCGTCAACCCGCCTGATTCTTTTGCACGGGGCCGAAGGGGAGGACGCCGCGGGAAGAGTGATTCAGTCTTTTGGCCAGTTCGTCGTGGGCGGCAATTATTTTGTCGGGATCGTCGTTTTCCTCGTGCTGATCGCCATTCAATACGTTGTCATTAATCATGGCACGACCCGAATTTCTGAAGTTACCGCTCGGTTTACCTTGGACGCGATGCCCGGAAAGCAAATGGCAATCGATGCAGATATGAATGCGGGCATTATCAACGAAGCGGAGGCTCGGGAACGCCGGGATCTGATTTCAAAAGAGGCCGAATTTTATGGAGCCATGGATGGGGCCATACGTTTTACGGCACGCGACGCGGTCGCCAGCGTCATTATTCTGACAATCAACATTCTGGGCGGATTCCTGATCGGCATCCTTCAATTCAATATGGATTTGGTGGATGCCGCCAAGCGGTACACGATTTTAACAATTGGGGACGGGCTCGTGACGGCAATCCCGTCTTTGTTGATTTCGGTGGCCGGTGGCATCATCACCACCCGCGCAGCGTCGGAATCAAACCTGGGGGAGGATGTAGTCCGGCAGCTGTTTACGAACCATGTGCCCCTTGTGATTGGTTCCGGGTTTCTCTTTTTCTTCGGAATTATACCAGGCCTGCCTTTCTTTCCATTTTTTATCCTTGGTTCTCTGACTGCCGTAATGGCCTATTGGCGACGCAAGGTGCATGAAGTTGAAAAGCTGAGTCTAGAGAGAACCAAAGCTGAGAAAGCGGAGGCGGAGAAGCCCAAAGACAAGATCGAAGGACTCCTGAAAGTCGACCTTCTTGGAATCGAAATGGGCTATGGCCTGATCCGGTATGTGGATGCGAGTCAAGGAGGAGATTTCCTTGACCGGATCAAATCCATTCGCCGCCAGCTTGCCTT